>NYTN01000069.1 GCA_002683515.1 Rhodobiaceae bacterium | reverse complement strand
GTCGGCTTTCCGGGCGAGACTGAAGAGGATTTCACGGCCACGCTTAATCTTGTGAAACAGGTTGCTTATGCGCAAGCTTATTCATTTAAATATAGCTCACGCCCCGGAACACCGGCTTCTGAGGAAGCGCAGATTGATGAGAATGTTAAATCGGAGCGTCTGGCGCGTCTGCAGGATGTCTTGAACATCCAGCAGGTAAACTTTAATGCATTACAGGCTGGGGAAACGCTAGAGGTCTTGTTTGAAAAGCAAGGCAAGAAGCCTGGGCAAATGGTTGGGCGTAGTCCCTATTTACAGACTGTTCACGTGGACGCGGATGAGACTGTAATCGGTAAAATTTTACCCGTCAAAATTGAAAAGGCACACGCGAACAGCCTGTCGGGTAAGATTTTAGAGGTTTAATACCTATTTGATGTTGTTCTATTACTAGCCACACCTATATGAAGCTTTTGTGAATAAGGGGATTGTCTCTTGCGTGGCCGACCCAATCACGCCATATTTTTATTAATGTTTTTTCAATTTAACAGCCACATTCGAGGAGCCCGCGATTGAGCAATTTGAAATCTGGAGCTGCCGCGGATCGCTCCAAAAACAACAGTCAGCTTATACTTGATTTTGATGACAATCTTTTGCTGAGTGAACTTTTTGGTGCACATGATGCAAATCTGGTTCGAATTGAAGAAACGCTCGGCATTTCTATTGTCAGTCGTGGTAATAAGGTTTTTCTCTCTGGCGATCAGACCGCATGTCAACGTGCTGGAGAGGTTCTCGAACAGCTTTATAGCCGTCTAAAAGTTGGTAACAGTATCAGTAAGGGTGATGTTGATGGTGCGCTCCGCATGACAGTTACGCCTTTAAAGGTCAAGAAGGGCAAGTCTTTCGTCAAAAACGGTAAAGGATCGGGTGGTCAAGATTTGAATAGTGGTGTCAGAACTCAAAAAAGGGCGGTTGCGCCAAGGTCACCAACACAGGCAAGCTATATTGAAGCCCTGATGCGCGATGAATTGATTGTTGGAAGTGGCCCTGCGGGCACAGGTAAGACTTACCTCGCCGTCGCAGTTGCAGCGTCCATGCTTGTTGAGGGTGTAGTAGATAGAATTATCCTTTCAAGGCCGGCGGTAGAGGCGGGAGAAAATTTGGGTTTTCTGCCAGGTGATATGCGGGACAAAGTCGATCCTTATTTGCGGCCTCTTTATGATGCGCTTTATGATATGCTTCCCGGGCCTCAGGTTATGCGCAGTATGGAGTCCGGCGAAATTGAAATTGCGCCCCTCGCTTTTATGCGCGGCAGAACCTTGGCAAATTCTTTTGTAATTTTGGATGAGGCACAAAATGCAACGCCAATGCAGATGAAAATGTTCCTCACTAGAATGGGTGAAAACAGTCGCATGGTGATTACAGGTGACCCCAGTCAGGTGGATTTGCCGTTCGGGGCAAAGTCCGGCTTGAGGGATGCGATGGAAATTCTCCCTGTAGTTAAGGGGGTCAGTGTCATAAACTTTACTGAGAAAGATGTTGTGAGGCACGATATGGTAACACGCATTGTCAAGGCTTATAATAAACGGGACAGAAAGCTCACTGATTTTAAAGAAAATAAAAAATCAGGAGATAATCAATTCTCTGACACTTAATGAGGAGTTCTAATAGAAGTCCAATGTGTGATGCTTCCCACAACAAGACTTCTAGTGGTATAAAATAGTTAAGAAATGTCTGATCAAACGTCTGCAAATGAGACAAATGAAGATGAAAGCACTCTATTAGTTGAGGTTGTAACCGAGCAATCTGACTGGGAAAAGGGGGCTTGGAACGGCGTGCAGGATGACATTCAACAAGCGGCAATTGCAGCATTTCATGCCGGCATTGATGCGCGGACTGACATATCATTTCCTGATGTTGATGTTGAGATTGGTGTTCGCTTGACGGATGATAAGGAAATGACAACCCTTAATGCTCAATGGCGGAACATCGACCGACCGACGAATGTCCTCTCTTTTCCGAGCTGGGATGGTAACACTGAGCTTTACAATGGTGAGAGTGGGGTTTTGCTAGGTGATGTCGTGTTGGCGCGGCAGACAATTGAGGCTGAGGCTGATGGCGCGAATCTCCCGCACGTGAACCATGTTAAACATCTAGTTGTTCATGGTGTCCTTCATTTACTTGGGTTTGATCACGAAACAGATGAGGATGCTGACATTATGGAGTCTCTGGAGGTCAAAGTGCTTTCCAATATCGGGGTAACATCACCTTATAAGGACAGGAAAAAGGAAAACGTTTTATGAGTAGTTCTGATTTTCAGGCGCAGAGCCTGTGGGCTAAGCTCAAAGCCATTCTAATTCCGCCAGACACAAATTTACGTGAAAGCCTTGAGGATGTTCTTGAAGAAGAGGCAGGTAATGATGAAAGTCTGACGGGTGAAGAACTTCATATGCTGAGGAACCTTCTTGGCTTTAAGGATGTTCGTGTTGAAGATGTTATGGTTCCGCGTGCGGATATTACTGCTGTCGATGAAAAGACTTCATTGGAGGATCTGGGCGGCTTGTTTACAGAGTCGGGTCATTCGCGGTTGCCAGTTTATAAGCAGTCTTTGGACCATCCGATAGGCATGGTGCATATTAAGGATCTAGTGGTTATGCTGGCTGGAAAAGCACCAAAAGTGCCTCTTAAGGCGCTTATCCGTGATATTTTATTTGCCCCGCCCTCCATGCCCGCGCTGGATTTATTACTTCGTATGCAGGCCTCTCGTTCGCATATGGCCTTGGTTGTAGATGAATATGGCGGCACTGACGGGCTCGTGACGATTGAAGATTTAATTGAGGAAATTGTCGGTGAAATCGAAGATGAATATGATGATCAGGACGGCCCCCAAATTGTAAATCGTGGCGGCGATATTTTGGAGGCGCAAGCGCGCCTGCCCATAGACCAGCTTGAAGAAAAGCTTGGCATTACCTTGGTTGATGAAGACGAGGATATTGATACGCTAGGTGGGCTTGTTTTTACGCTGGCCGGGCGTGTCCCGCAGCGCGGTGAAATGATTATACATAAAAATGGGATTGAATTTGAGGTCAGAGATGCTGATCCGCGGCGTATTAAGACCCTACGAATTAGACAAAAAAAGGTTCAAAATAAATCTGAAAATGATGTTCGGCCCTCTCAGAAACTGGATTGATAATCAGTCAACCCGACTGGCTCTTTTGTCGCCGATAAAGGGCGGGGTTTTTGATTTTTTCCTCGGCGCACTTGTGCCATTGGCTATGCCACCTTTCGGTGCGCACCCAATACTGTTTTTCATCTTTCCTGCCTTATTGATGAGACTGCAACGTATTCAGCGTTGGCAGAACGTAGCGCTTACTGCTTGGTTGTTTGGTTTTGGGCAGTTCTTTATAGGCCTCTATTGGATAGGGTTTGCTTTTTTGGTGGAGCCGGATCTTTTTTTATGGGCCCTGCCCCTTGCGACAACACTTCTGCCCGCCGGTCTTGCGGTGTTTCCGATGCTGGCGGCGTTACTTTGGTTTCGTTTGTTTGCTAATAAACCAAGGTTTGCAATCCGCGCGCTCGGGCTTGTTCTATGTTTGGTGCTGGCATCCTGGTTGCGGTCTAATATATTGACTGGACTGCCTTGGAATCTCTACGGCATGTCTGCGTTAAGCTGGCTACCTCTAGCCCAATCATCCCGTTTGTGGGGTGTGCATGGCTTGTCTCTACTTATGCTTTGTTTTGCAATGCTTCCCCTTTTCATTCGGCACGAAAGAAAACTGGCCGTATTTTTGTCTTTGGGTTTTTTGCTGATTATTTGGGATGGTCATAGACGGCTTCAAACTTATAAGCCGGAAAAAACGGCTGATTTGATGGTTAGAATTGTTCAACCAGCCATTCCACAAAAAGAAAAATGGATTCCCGAAAACAGACTGGGGATTATACGCACACATCTCGAACTCACCGGACAGCCAGCCGAAGTGCCGATAGATTTGGTGGTCTGGCCTGAAACCGCCCTCCCTGCTTTATTATACAGAGATGTATGGTTGCGAGAGCAAATTACCGATATTTTACCCGATGGTGCATATTTGGTGACAGGTGGGTTGCGGCGCGAGACTCTTGTTAAAGCGACAGATATTAGGCCCGGCGAAGAGAGAGCGGTGCCAGCCGACGAGGTTGCGCCTGAAGCTAAAAGACCATGGCAAAGTTTTAACAGTGTTTTTGTAATCTCCCCCGAGGGGGTGATAGAAGACTTTTATGACAAGCATCGCCTTGTGCCTTTTGGGGAGTATCTCCCGCAACAACAGCTTCTGGAATTTCTTGGACTCGAGCAACTTACTCGATTGCGTGGCGGCTTTACTGCGGGCGAAGAACCAAGAACACTCGCGCTTGGTAAGTTGGGCAAGTCCTTTTCACCCCTCATATGTTATGAAGTGATTTTTCCTGGACATGTTGTGGGGGGGGCTCGACCGGATTTTTTAATAACAGTGACTAATGACGGTTGGTTTGGAAAATCTGCAGGCCCATTGCAACACCTTGAAATGGCGCGGATGCGTTCAATTGAAGAAGGGTTGCCAATTATCAGATCAGCAAATACAGGTGTTTCTGCAGTTTTTGATGCGCTTGGTCGCCAGCAAGCTATGATGCCACTTATGCAAAGAGGGGTTTTGGATGTATCCCTGCCGCCGGCTGTCGATGAGACGCTCTATGCGCGTTACGGTGATATTATTTTCTTTCTGATGTTTTTCGGCGTTGCGGGGCTGGTGTATAGAGCGCGAAGAGCCAGCGCTTAAATATTTTAAAAGTCTTTAGTATTTATTATTAAATACTAATATCTAATATCTAATATGAAATCAATATATGTGGAGTTTTCTGTTGGCTTATAAAGGTTTATCTAATATTGATAAACATATTGGTTACAAGCTCAAGCTGCGGCGGGCTGGTGCCGTTATGAGCCGGGAGGCCTTGGGTGATAAAGTGGGTTTGTTATTTTAGCAAATTCAGAAATATGAAAAGGGCGTTAACCGGAATTCAGCATTCCGCCTGTTCGAGCTCACGCGTATTCTTAGGGTTGATATAAATTATTTCTCTAAAGGGTTCGAAACATCTGGGACTTATCTCAGAATGAATGATAGCGCCCCTATTCTGAAATTTATCGATTTTGTCACTAGCAATGAAGGGATGAGCTTAAATCGTGCTTTGCCCTCATAAAAAGTCACCTAGCTCGGCGCGCGCTAATCGATATAGCAAATCTCTCGCTGGTTAACCCACCTCAACGCAAAATCTGCCTAAATTATTATAAAACATATAAAGAAAGCTTTATATGGCTTGTCTAATAAGCCGTGCCCTGCTAAAAAATTGACAAACAGTGGAGATGTTATGGCCCGTCAAGATTATATTTTTACAAGTGAGTCCGTTTCCGAAGGTCACCCGGATAAAGTGTGTGACTTGATTTCTGACAGTGTTCTGGATGCTTTTGTAGCCAAAGAGCCTGAAGCTCGTGTCGCTGTTGAAACATTAACAACAACTAATAAAATTGTCTTGGCCGGCGAAGTTCGACCAACAGGTCTCATCAGTGGCGAAGAAATGGCGAATATCGCCCGTGAGCGCGTCCGAGACATCGGGTATGAACAAGACGGCTTTCATTGGAAGCATGCTGATGTCGATGTTTATGTTCATGCTCAATCTGCACATATTTCACAAGGTGTGGATGGTGATGGTGGCAATAAGGATGAAGGTGCGGGCGATCAGGGTATTATGTTCGGTTATGCTTGTCGTGAAACTGAGACACTAATGCCGGCGCCCATTGCTTTTTCTCATCAAATTCTTTCAGACATGGCGCAGGCAAGGAAATCTGGCGCCGTTCAAGGTTTCGGACCAGATTCAAAAAGCCAAATTTCTCTTAAATATGAAAATGGCAAGCCTGTCGCCGCGACATCAGTTGTTGTTTCGACCCAGCATGATGAAGGCTTGTCGCAAAGCGATGTGCGCGAACTTGTTCGTCCGTTCGTTGAGGCAGTTTTGCCTTCGGGCTGGATGTGCCCCGAAGATGAGTTCTACGTTAATCCGACTGGGACATTTGTTATTGGTGGGCCTGACGGGGATGCTGGTCTTACTGGCCGTAAAATAATAGTCGATACCTATGGTGGTGCAGCCTCGCATGGCGGCGGAGCATTTTCCGGTAAAGACCCAACTAAGGTTGATCGCTCAGCTGCCTATGCGGCGCGTTATCTTGCTAAAAATGTTGTTGCCGCAGATCTTGCTGACAAATGTACTATCCAGCTTTCTTATGCGATTGGTGTTTCCAAGCCAATTTCTGTTTATGTTGACCTTCATGAAACAGGAAAAGTTGACCCTTTCAAATTGGAGGGCACTCTTGGCGAGGTTATGGATCTCAGCCCAAGAGGCATTAGAACGCACCTTGGCTTGAATAAGCCGATATTTGCGCGCACCGCAGCCTATGGCCATTTTGGGCGCCAACCTGAGGCCGATGGCGCGTTTTCATGGGAAAAAACTGATCTGGTTGAGGCCATTAAGTCAGCGCTTTAAATCCGGCAAACAATTCCCGTGAGTAAAAAGATAAAAACTAATCAAGAAAGCGTGCACAATGATCTTGTGCGGCGGGTTTTTTACGGGCGGCGGCAGGGGCACAAGTTACATCCAAAGCAAGCGCGCCTGGTTGAGGATTTTCTTCCCGAGATTCGAATAACTGACTTTGCAGAAGAACCAATGCGGGCTTTTGAGGTCAAAAAATTTGCACCGGAAAACCTGGTAATGGAAATTGGCTTTGGCGGTGGCGAGCATTTGGCGGTTCAGGCTGAAGCCAAACCACATATTGGTTTTATTGGGTGCGAGCCATTTCTCAATGGTGTTGCTAAACTACTCAATCGCATCCAACAGCATAATTTACAAAATATTCGTATCCATGATGAGGATTCCCGTGAACTCATTGAATCAATGCCCGATAATTGTCTAGCTGGGATATATTTGCTTTATCCAGATCCTTGGCCCAAAAAAAAGCATCATAAAAGACGATTTGTGAATTCAGAAAATCTGCATCACCTTCATCGTCTATTGCAGCCGGACGGGATGTTTTATTTTGCCAGTGACATCCCGGACTATGTTTCATGGGCATTGATTCATCTTCGCGACCATGGCGGTTTTGATTGGCGAGCGGGTGAGGCCACTGACTGGAAATGTCCCTTTGAAGGCTGGGTTCGGACGCGTTATGAAGAAAAGGCCCTAGCTGCTGGACGGACGCCGACTTATTTAAGGTTTCAGCGGCGTGAAAATATCTGCCCTGGATTCCTTTAGACACTCAAAATCAGACGTTTTAATAATAGATTAAAATTCTTGCTTTTTCAGCCTCACTTTGTATATTCACTCTAGACAGACTGCTTTATTCGAAGTGGACGGCGGAAACGCCCCCGCTTTTTTTATTGGTTTTTTTCGGCAGCAGTATTGGATGATGACAGATACAGCACCAGAACAAAATGAAGTGCACCAAAACGACTCTTTTGGGTTGCAAGACGCATGGGAAACCGCCGCGCATCTGATGGCGCCTGGGCCTGCGGCGCCACTTTTGTCTCTGGTCGCACCTGTTGTTCAAGATATCGGGTTGGAATTATTACGAATTCGCATGACTGGCCAGGATGGCGAACAAGTCCTTCAGATTATGGCTGACAGAGATGAGGGCATGATTACGGTCGAGGACTGCGAACGCATTAGTCGAGCAGTATCGGCGGTATTGGATGTAGAAGACCCGTTAAAGGGACAATATATTTTGGAAGTCTCTTCACCTGGTATGGCACGTCCGCTTTGTCGTCCCAAAGACTTTATCCGGTGGGTAGGGTTTGAAGCCAAGCTGGAAATGTCTCGTGCTTTTGACAGTCGCAAGCGCTTTCGCGGGACGCTAACCGGATTTGAGGATGGCGAGGTTTTGATTGATGTGCCGTTGGATGGACATGATGAGACCCCAACGCTTGGTTTTAAATTTGAGGATATTTCAGAAGCCCGATTAGTGGCGAATGATGAGATGATTGCTGACGCTTTAAAGCGTCAAAAAGGTAAAAATGGAGACTAAAATGGCAACTGGTGTAAGTGCAAATAAACTTGAACTCCTCCGTATCGCAGAATCTATGGCGCGGGAAAAAGGTATTGAGCCCGAGTTGGTATTCAGTGCTATGGCAGACGCGATTCAGAAAGCCGCCAAGGCGCGATATGGTGCGGAGAATGATATTCGCGCTGAAATTGACACCAATACCGGTGATACTATTCTCAAGCGGTTTATGGAGGTGGTTGAAGGTGTTGAAAACGAGAACACTCAGCTGACTTTAGACGAAGCCAAAAAAATTAAGCCGGATGCCGAAATTGGTGAATTTTTAAGTGAGGAATTGCCGCCGGTAGAATTTGGCAGGATTGCAACACAAACAGCAAAACAAGTCATTGTCCAGCGTGTGCGTGATGCTGAACGTGAACGCCAATATGAAGAATACAAAGACAGAGTTGGCGAGGTTGCTTCCGGCATCGTAAAGCGCGTTGAATATGGTAATGTTGTTGTTGATTTGGGCCGCGCGGAAGCCATGTTAAGGCGTGATAACCTAATCCCGCGCGAAGTATTCAATCCTAATGATCGTATTCGCGCCTACATTCAAGATGTTAAGCGTGAGCAACGCGGCCCGCAAATCATTCTGTCACGGACAGATCCGGCTTTTATGGCGAAGCTCTTTGCCCAAGAAGTGCCGGAAGTTTATGACGGGGTGATTGAAATTAGAGCTGTTGCCCGTGATCCTGGTAGTCGTGCAAAAATTGCCGTGATTTCAAATGATAGCTCCATTGACCCCGTCGGCGCTTGTGTCGGTATGCGCGGTAGCCGTGTTCAGGCTGTAGTTAATGAGTTGCAAGGTGAAAAAGTTGATATTGTTCCTTGGTCAGAAGATGCCGCCGCATTTATTGTGAACGGTCTTGGGCCTGCCGAAGTTGCCAAAGTTGTGCTTGATGAAGACACGC
>NYTN01000068.1 GCA_002683515.1 Rhodobiaceae bacterium | reverse complement strand
TTATCTCACAACAAGATGAAGAAGCGCGTGAGGTTATCATGGAACACGCCACTAAGTGCAACCTCCCCGTTAGTTGTTACGGGCAGGATTGGCTGGCTTATGCAGAACATGGAAGACTCGTCGTCCAGCACCCGGACGGACTGATGGACTTACCAATGCCGGGGCTTGTCGGGGCGCATCAAATTGTTAATGCCGGAACCGCTGTGATGGCCGCATATCATCTCGGTATACCCGAACTTGTAATTGGTAAGGGTCTTCAAGAACCCGACTGGCCAGCGCGACTACAAAAATTGACCACCGGTAAGCTGGTGGATATGGCATGTGGTGAAGTCTGGCTTGATGGCGGGCATAATCAGGCAGCCGCCGAGGCGCTTGCCGTCTGGATATCGGAATATTTTTCAAGCACGGACAAAGCTGTAACCCTTATTTGTGGGTTAATGGCAACCAAGCATGCTGAAAACTGGCTCAAATCATACAGTGAAAGCTGCGTAGAACTTCATTGCATTACCATTCCCGAACAGCCAAATAGCTACACTGCAAATGATCTTGCAGATCAAGCGAAAGGATTTGGGCTAAAGGCGCAAGCCTTCAGTAATCTTGAAACTGCGATTACCTCAGCCCACGGAGATATTTTAATTTGCGGGTCTCTGTATCTGTCAGGCTATGTACTGGCAGAAAACGATAACTAGACCGTTTCCTCAATCCAGCTAACCAAGTCGGACTTTGGAGCAGCACCGACTTTTGTCGCTGTTGTTTGACCATCTTGGAAAATCATCATTGTCGGAATGGAACGCACACCGTAATTTGTTGGGGTCTTGGGGTTTTCATCAATATTGACTTTAACAATTTTGATATTCCCCATCTCAGCCGCAATTTCTTCAAGAGCCGGTGCAATTTGTTTACAAGGCCCGCACCATTCGGCCCAAAAATCAACCAAAACGGGTGTGTCGGCATTTAATACTGTTTCTTCAAAATCACTGTCACCGGCGTTGATAATGGCATTATCTGACATGCGGGATCTCCTTTTTATGTTCTATGGAATTAAGTCTTCGAGCCCTTGATTTCAAGAACCCGTCTATACTTTTATCTGATTTGTACATGTAATTTTTACTTTAATTTTTGCCAAGCTTCATCAAGTTCTTCAGGTGTAACGAGTCGGTAATGCGGGCCTGCCGTCCAAACAATAGCACAGTACACGTCTTTCCCAGGGTAAGCAGCGCTTACAAGTTTTCTATAGATTTCCAGTTGTACGGCAATATCTAAGTCAATGGGGACGTCTTCTGAAGGTGAATGTCGTGTCGTTTTATAATCGGCTATTAAAATTGCCTCAGGCATTTCAACATACCGGTCAATGCGTCCGCTAAAAAGTTGATGATCGCCACTGGGCATAAGCACCCGTCCACCTATCGGAACTTCAGCTCTGCTTTTCGGTCCGAAGAGCATTTGTAAATCCGGTTTTGCCAAGAGTTTCATCACCTCAGCAATTATTTGATCATGTTCTGCTTCCAGATCGGGGTAATGCGTCAAAAATTCCCGAGCAGTTATCTCGTAATGCGCGGTTTCGAGTCCCGCCAACCCTTCTAGTAAAAGATGAATAACTGTCCCGCGTTGGCGTGCAGTTATATCTTGTGTTGACGTCTCACCGGATCTCTTAGGTAACAGGTCGTTAGGGAGGCACCTTTGCTGGAAGTAATCGGAGGGGCCAAGCGGCATGTTTGAAATGGATTCTCTTTTGGCGGGTTGATGAACCCATAAAGGAAGTGGGGCATTAGTTGCTGATATATTTTGAGCCTTTGATGTTTCTGAATGCTCAGCATCATATTCTTCCTCACCCTCATCTAATGCAATTCTACCGCCGACAGCTGAGGCATCACCAATTTGCCAACCGGCATCATCCGGCAAGGCATTCCCATCACACTGTATTCCCTCTTCAATTAAACTGTACCAGCATGATTCCGGTAACTTCCTGTTGGCAGGAAGAAATCCGGTGACATAGAGACGATCTCTTGCGCGGGTGAGCGCTACATATAAGAGCCGCTTATGTTCTGCACTTTCAAGGGCACGTTCTTGTTCGCCGGTTTCTTTGCCCGCCTTGCTGGCAAGCTTTTTTGAAGGTTGCCAAATAATGTTACCCCCAGCAGAACAACTAATTGGCGATTGAAGGTTTGCAGATTTGATTGGCGAGCGGCATGTATCGGGCAGAAACACCACCGGCGCTTCTAGACCTTTGGCGCCATGCACTGTCATAATACGAACGGCTGCGCCCCCCTGCTCCATGTCACGTTTGATTTGCAGATCATCATATTGAATTCTGTGAAGAAAACCTTGCAGACTGGGCATGTTTTGTCGCTCATATTCCAGCGCCTGATTTAGGAACTCTTCTACTGGATCATCGACCTCCACCCCCAATCGGGCGCGTAATTTGTCCCGCCCTGAAAGCGCATCCAATAAATATGCATAGAATTCATAAGGGGGAAGCTTGGCAGCATGGGTCATTAAAGTGTCAATCATCTCCAATGCCGCAGAGATACGCATGAGATAGTCCTTGTCTTCCCCAGATGCCGCGTCCTTACTAATTTGACGCAAACAGGCAAGCAATGATTGTCCGCGACCCTGATCTGAACTGAGGCTCGAACCTAAACAGAGCTTCATAAGGTCCTGCTCACTCATCCCTCCCAATGGTGAGCGCAAAAATGTAGCGAGCATTAAATCATCTTGCGGCATCAGAACTATTTGCCCTGCACAGATAAGGTCTTTAACCGCTAATTGGTCGGTCAACGTCATCCGGTCAGCGCCGGCAACATCAATCGGGGGATGCTGACTCTTTAGGGCACGAATCATATCCTGCACAAACGGGCCGCGATTTTGCACCAGAATCAAAATATCTCCCGGTGTAATATTGCTTTCAGGATCATCCCGCCAGTCAGCAATCTGATGGGCAATTTTGCGCGCTACTTTTTGTTGTGGCGTCATTACAACACCGCCAGTTATGTCTGATGTACTATCCGATGTATTTTTTGATGCGCCCCTGGGGTCAAATAAATCTGCCATCACCCGCGCTTCACCTTTTTCGACAGGCCATAATGTAACGAGGCCACCAGTCTCATTCTGGCTCTTTCGCATGCTTGTATGAGAAACTTCGCTACCTTGCTTCGTTAATTGAGGCTGTACTTTTTGATTTTCACAAACTCTATCGACAAGGCCCAGAACCTCATGAGTCGATCTCCAAGAAGCGGTGAGTTCTACCTTTTTGAAATCAGCCTGCGCATTTTTGGCTTTTTCTGCGTAATAGCTCCGCATGCTGTCAAATTTATCAGGGTCAGCACCCTGAAAACTGAATATTGATTGTTTCTCATCGCCAACGGCAAATAAGGTGCGCTGGCGTGAAGACGCGCCTTCTCCGGCAAAAAATTCTTCTGCAATAGCTGAGATTACCGACCATTGCCGTGGGCTTGTATCCTGTGCCTCATCGACCAAAATATGATCAATGCCGCCATCCAGCTTATACAATACCCATCCGGTATCGCGTCGATTGCTGAGGAGCTTATCGGCATGAAAAATCAAATCATCATAATCAAGATAGCCCTGCTGGGTTTTCTTGAGATCAATCTCTGCAAGTAACGCATCTGCCAGCGAATAAATATCCAGTGAAATTTGAAGATTAAGCTGAGCGAGAAAGTCTTCCCGCAAACGGATATAAATATTCTGAAGCTCTAACAAATATCCGGTTTCTGTCGGGAATTCTTCGGCTACAGCTTTGGTGGCAAATTTCGTACGCGGGCCTTTATCCGTCATGAAGAAATCTTCTAGCGTCGGATAAAGCATTTCAAAATCATTGAATTTGTTCAGCGCAAACAGTAATGCCTCAATCATGACTGCAAGTTTCTGATCATTCGTGCCGGATTTTTTAAGGCAATTTGCGGCATCTGCCAGCGTTTCACGAGCAATAGACGAGATAAATGCTGAACCGAAATTTTTAAGCGGAACCTGTTTCGTAACACCCAGCATTTCCATAAGCCCATCCCGCCGCGCATCCACGCTTTGTAAGGCTAACTCCCGGCGATTCTCGGTGATGGCTTTGCATAAGGTGTTAAAACCAGTTTCATTCATGCGCCGCGTCAGTCTTTGTAACGCCTCCCTGAGCGCATCTGACTCTGTCTGTTGCAAAATTTTTGCCTGTGTTTCCGCCGCAAGTGCCTGAAAAGCCCTTTCATCCATCACCTTGAAACCCGGAGATATACCTGCCTCAAGTGGGAAGCGATTTAGCAAAGCCTCGCAAAAAGCGTGAATAGTCTGAATCTTCAAACCGCCAGGCGTGTCCATAGCGCGGGCAAAAAGTTGTCGTACATCGTTAATTTGCTTTTGTGTCGGCGTAAGACCGGTGCGCCGTTTCATTTCGGATTTCAACTCGGCATCCGGCAAGACCGCCCATTCGCCGAGCAAATCATTGAGGCGTTGCTTCATTTCTGCTGCTGCTGTGCGCGTATATGTCAGGCAGAGAAGTTTTTCAGGCCGTGTGCCGGACAACATGAGCGTTACCAGACGGGTAATCAACACATAGGTTTTGCCCGAACCCGCATGTGCAGACACCCATGCAGAATTTTCGGCACTGGTCGCCTCTAGGACAGCTTGCTGATGCGTGCTTTCCATCTCAGCTATCTTCCTCGCTCATCCATTCTTGTACCCGCGCCAGATGAGCGTAATCCCTAAAATTCACTCGATCTGGGTGCAGCTCGGGAATATAAGCGGTGTTTTCATCGGCATAATATTCAAGCAATTTCTTCACACCAGACAAGGCGGTTTCAGCTAGTTGGTCGGGGTTTTCTTCAATTCTGATTTTCCCAGCCGGGTATCCGCCATGCACCTGAATATGTGCCAGCTCTTTAATACGGGCATTTTTAGATATCCCCTCAAAGCCACCCGCAATGGCAATAGCGGCTTCAAGTGGCATTTGCGGCGCACGCATTTTTTCAATGTCAGTTTTGCTGGGCGGCTCGCCGGTTTTATAATCCAGAATATTCACATGCCCCGAATCGGTAAGCTCAATCCTGTCAGCTTTAGCCGTGAGCGTGAAAGGCTTGTTTGCAATATCGACTGTCATACTGCCGGTAATTTCAGTAAATATGCCGGTTATCTTTGGTCGGCGTTCTATTTCGAAATCCGCAATCCAATCTGCAACCGCCGAAAACCTTGGCCACCAATAAAGCAACACAGCCTGTCCTTCAGCAGTTTCGTCGGCTAATTCCAAAGCTGTTTCACGTACAGCTGAGGCTACATTATCCGGCAGGTCATCAGGATATTTAAGCGTAAATTTCTCAAGCACCTTATGAATAAAACTACCGCGTATTGCCGCCGTCACATCTGCCTCTAGCGGATCAAGCGGTTTGAGCTTCAATATATGTTTCGCATAAATTGCATAAGGGTCAATTTGGAGAGTTGCAATTTGGGTAACAGACAAGCGGTCAGGTCGGACGTCAGCAGGCGGCTTAGGCTCTGGTCTTTTTTCTGCCTTAGGTGGAGGCGGCGTGTCCAGTGTCGTCCAAAGTGTTGATAATCGCTCTGCGTCAGGCCATGGGCATATATCCTCATATAAACCTGCATGTAAGGCTTTAAGGCGGCTTAACCAGCGCGATGGTAATTGCGGAGTGCCGGATATTTTTTCTGCGCGGGTCAGAAGGACTTCCGGGGCGCTAAACGCTTGAACAAAATCGTGGGCACTCTGACCAATGCGGCGCTCCGGCG
>NYTN01000067.1 GCA_002683515.1 Rhodobiaceae bacterium | reverse complement strand
TTATAAAAAATCTCGAACATTATGATCCGGCTTATTTAAAAACCGCTAGTATTTCAGCACAAGACGTTGGTGAATATCTTATTTGGTTCATTCCAGATTCATACCAAGTTTTAGGGTGTATGCATTTAATTTCACAATCTGATGTGAGCCTTGAAGAGTTTGAACTCATGTGGAATGGCACCTAACAAGGCGCTCAAATCGTTCGCTTCGCTCACTGGGACTGGCTAAAGCCAGCCCCTTAGCTTAATCGTTAGGGCTACATACATATGTTCAGATATTTTGCAAAAAAGGTAGCCTTAAGAAAGCCCTCACCAAACAGAATACCAATGAGTCTTCCTCGTTGCATAGAGAATGACTTTTACTCCGTGTATGTTGAAATACCGGATCAAAACATGAAGCTTATTTGCAAGTCGGAATCTAAGGACGGAATGGCAGGATTTCTTTGGATCAATGATACAGATGGTGCAGAAGCTTGTGTATTGAGATCTATATTGGACAACCATAAGTGGACATTGAAAATTGAACACTACTTTAAAGGATGGGTTCTTGAATACAATTCTGTATTTTTGTTTTGCCTACAGAACTTATTACAAAAACATAGATTTCTGTACAACAAGGATAAGCTAGCACAGACAATATTCAACAATAAGAAGCTAGTACGCTCTGAACGGATTAAGGTGCTTGATTACGTACTAGAGCAAACAACTAATAATCCTGACTACCGAACTGACCCTTTATATCTAGGTATGGAGCTCTATTCAAAGCGTTGGCTTTTTCATCCAGACAAAGAAGCTATGAAAAACCACTATAAGTTGATCTTTGAATCACTTGTAGAGTCAGGGGACTTAATTAAGAATGATTATAGGTACAAACTATCTCCAAAATCTTTAATTACGATCTCCGAGTATGAGCGTGACGAACAAAAGCACTTTGATAGCCAGAATAGTGCTAGGAAAACCCGAAATCTAACTAAGGCAATTATCGTTCTTGGCTTATTAAATTTGAGTTTTCAAGTATTCAGGTGGGTATATGAATCCATACTTTTTCCCTAACAAACGTGTCATGCCGAAGCCAAACCTCCGCTTCGTTTCGCGCATGGCCTTCGGCCATTTTATGCGCTTCACTACGCTCCCGGTTTGGCTCGGCATACACGGGCGTTAGAGCGGTTGCTGAACACAACGAGTTGACTAATTAGTTTAGTGTCATAAGGGAGTACGCGCATTGAGCTTTATCGAGTCTTTTTTGGGTCGAACCATTTGGACGATTGCGTCTGTTTTTTTCCAAAAAACCGCCTACAAAGTCCTAAGCCTTAATGGGTCATGGGTATATGAACAAACAACTACCCATAGCGCATATAATCCATATATTGGGATGAGGCTCAGATACTTATCTTTGCTTACAATCGATGAAAATAAAGTTTCAGGAACAGCAGAAAAAATCTGGGAGCTCAGTAGCAATGGCGAAGAGCGAGAGTATGTTGGAAAGAACAGATCAACAGCAACGATTTCTGGCCATGTAAAAAGAAAGATATTTGGGCGGCATGAAATTATAATCCATTTGAATGAAGATGGGCATGGAAGAAAATATTCGACACAGCACATACTGGCAGTCTCGAATAAAGACCTTCTCATGGGAAGGTTCTCGTCTACTGCAGCGAATCAAATAGGAACTTGCACGTGGAATAGAAGAACGACATGAGGTTATTATATTTTACAGTCAGCATACCAGTACTTTTCATGTCGTGCATTCTTCTTTTTCTGAATCCAAGGCTTAGGCATGAGTATCAGCTTGTTAAATTCGCTATAGCCATCCAGCCGCAAGCAGAATTCGAAAAGCTGCTCACATATCTCTTGGTTTTGGCAGAGGATCATCGCTACAAGGCACACTTCGGCTTTGACCCTATTGCTATTGGAAGAGCAATATTTCGATTTGTATTATCGAGTAGGATAGAAGGCGCTAGCACTATTGAGCAGCAACTTGTTCGGACAATAACTAGAAAGTACGAAATTACATTGCAAAGAAAGATTGAGGAAATAACTATATCTTCAATGATCTCGATAAACAATACAAAGGAAGATATTGCTCACACCTATCTTTCCCTCGCATACTTTGGAAGCAATGTGATTGGCTATAAATCTGCGTCCAAGACTATACTTATGGATAATGAGCTAAACGACTGTAAACTCAAACATGGCGCGGCTATAATTTCGTTATTAAAACGACCGAAGCCTACACAGAAAAATGAATTGTGGAGTAAGCGCCATAAAGAAAGAACAAGCTACATACTTGCAAAGTACAACGCGCCAACAAGTCGCTCAAACCGCACGCTTAGCTAGCAGGGAAGGGCCAAAGCCCGCGCTTTAGCTTGAGCGTTAGGCCAAAAAGGAAGTGTCGTGCCAACACCATCAAAAGTTCTCGCGTCATTACTTTTTCTAACTTTAAGCTTCTACGCTAATGCAGAAGACAGTTTAATTGACCATTACACCATCTATTCTACTTGCGTAGATGAGCAAGCACCGACAAATAACAATATCGTTCACGGCTGTGCAGAACTTGCATCTGACAGTGCAAAAAAAGAAATAACATTGCTTTATAGAACAATTTATAAGTATATTTCCGCCTCTTCTAGTGATGACGCTCTGAAATTTGAGAAGACACAGCAGGCTTGGATAGCCTATCGGGATAGCCACTGCGAGCTTTCTGGTTCTTATATAGGCTCTCCGATGTACTCATATTGCCCAATGATGCTAAACATCTCCAGAGCAATAGAACTTCGCGAGCTTGCAGGTTATCAATGATTACATAGGCCTAATAACGGGTGCAAACCGTTCGCGACGTTCAGTTGGGACCGGCAGAAGTCAGCTACTTAACCAAACGGTATGCTTATAGAAACACCTGCCTGGAGTTCAGTAAGAGCAGATGATTTTGAATTCGAGATGAGGGCATCGATTAGTTAATCGGCAATTGCGTATAAGCCTGAGTCAAGAAGATACCTAGTCAGTCGCGGAGCTCTCCCCCGCTCCGCGACTGCAAACCAGCCCGTAAGATCGGGCGTTAAATAAACCACACGGAAAAAGCAAAGATGAATCGCGTAGAAGAAATAGAACCTCAAACGCTACCTTGGTTTTATGAAGTCAATGGCGTGAGAAAGGGCGGCGTTTCTGAAAGTGAAATGATTGAATTGATAACCAATGGAACCGTTTCTCAAGGGTCATTTATTTGGCAAAAAGGGTTTCCTGATTGGATGAAGATCGAAAATACGGCACTGAAGATTCATCTCGACGATACCTCACCGCCACCGCTGACAGGGGAAAGTGTTAATAACACAATTGTCTGGTTTCTTGCCTTTGCGCCGCTTATTGGTCTATTTCTTGAAGGGTTTTTGGCTGGAATTATTTACGGTGACAACGAGTACCGAGTCGAAGAAGCCATATACAATGCTGAATTCTGGTATGTCACAGTGGCCCTGAATATTGCACTCTCACTATTCGATAGCAAACGCTTAACCAATGCCGGGCACGATATTGATAAGTTCAAGGGGTGGGTTTGGCTGGTTCCGGTGTATCTGTTTCAGCGAGCCAAAGCGCTAAAGCACAATTACGCCTATTTTGCAGTGTGGATCGTCTGCTTTGTTATTATGCTTAGCGTTTAAATTTTAACCAACTTACGTCTAGCCCGCACTTATTGTGCGCTGCACAGAGCGGGTGTCGATGTTGGGGGATGATCGAGGTCAGATGAGCAAGTCAAAGCCAGACTTTTTTATCTGACCCTGGTTACCGATATGATTGCGCGCACATTAACAAATGCCTCAACGACGATAGTGATTAGCTGCCCTGGTTTTGGCAAAAAAAGGAAAAGCCATGCCAACACATCGTGTGTCAGGCAGGCGTTAGCAACATAAAAAAGGAAACGATCATGAACAATAAAAAAATAACCCCTTTCCTGGCAAAGGTTTTTTACTTTACGTATCCACTCAGCATGCTGTGCACTGTTCCAATTATGTTAATACCCGCTTTCTCTGACCCGGGCACTGAACCAGGCGGCCTGGCTCTAGCTATCGCCGTAGTATCATTACTTTTAATGCTGGTAGCCGGGTGGGCCTGGCTTATCTCGCTAGGTATCATCGCGAGCAGGCTGGGTAAAAGTTGGCTCTCGTGGTGTGGGCTTAGCGTTATATTCTCCCCAATAAGCTCCATCATTATCTATTTCCTGATGATAGGTAATATTAAAACCGCTTTAGATCAATCACCCATTTCACATAATGAAACAGCCTGACGTAATACCAAGATCGCCGAGCAACTGGGTGCGGATGAGCAGGTCAAAGCCAGCATTGATTGTCATCCGCCCCCCCCAGTCCCTCATCATGAACCTTCCCATCCAACCATTAGCATTGCCACATGCATATCCAACAGAACGACGGCTTTTGCTTTCATCTGGCCTCGGTTGGGCGCTGCTCTGGATGATCTGGTTGAACCGATAGTAGAGTACGACTGAGTGACCATGCCCAGGCGAGCGGCTACTATGGCCAGCGACATTCGTCTGCCGGGCATTAGCCTTAGCGGCCTTTATGCCGCCGATCCCCATATCCAATATCCGAGGAAAGCATCATGGTGAATGATGGAGAGCTAAAGTACCTGCATCGCTGCATAGAGCTTGCAACGCAGGCGCTAGAGCTGGGTGACGAGCCATTCGGCTCGGTACTGGTAGCTGCGGACGGGGCGGTTCTATTTGAAGACCACAACCACGTTGCCTCCGGTGATCTAACCCGCCACCCAGAGTTCGAGATTGCACGGTGGGCTGCGGCGAATATGTCCGCGCAAGCCAGAGCCGAAGCAACTGTCTATACTTCTGGAGAGCATTGCCCAATGTGTTCTGCAGCACACGGCTGGGTCGGACTGGGGCGTATCGTGTACGTAAGTTCCTCCGAGCAATTGACCGAATGGCTTACCGATCTCGGCGTGCCAGCACCTGCCGTACGAGCGCTACCAATAGGTGAAGTAGTGCCAAACCTGGTCGTTGATGGTCCCGTTCCGGGTCTTTGCGAACAGGTGCACACGCTACACCGTCGCTTCCATGGCTCAGCATAGTCATCACTCGCATGCCAATAACCTGTGCCCAACGTGCGGCTATCTGAGGCCAAAAGCCTGTGGCTGCCAAGGGTGGACGCGGTCACTGCCGGGCGTTTCCATTCACCAGAACACTGCTGAGGCCAACCATGAAATACCTGCTCACCCTGTTTCTGTGTCTCTTCAGCGTGATTGCGCAAAGCCAGGAGCGAGACATGCTCAATGATATAACCAGCCTCAAATGGCAACACCGCATCATCATCGTCAGCGAGCCGCAGGCTGGCGCCAACGCGGCCGCGTTACTTGAGCAAAACGTTGCTGAGATAGATGAGCGCGATGTCATCTGGTTTGTTATCAGCGGTCAGACGATCAAGACCAACTATGCGGGCGACCTATCAGCAGGTTTGCGGGATACCCTGTTGACGCAATACGCCTTGGATGACGGTGAAACCATCCTGATTGGCATGGATGGCGGCACCAAGGTTCGCTTGAATAAACTGGATCTGAATGCCTTGTTGTCAGCCATCGACGCTATGCCGATGCGGCAGAGCGAAATGCGTGAGTGACGTATCCTGCACGCTGCCGACAATCGCCGCTGGAACCGCCTGACCTCAAAGACGCATTGCGGGCACACACGCAGCAGTTGCTTAACCTGTGCCGATAACACGAAATAAAGCCGAACAGGACGCATGTTGAGATGTTTGTGAAGAAGCTTTATGGCGCATCACCGCTGGCTTTATTCTGTCTTTTTTATGGTGTCTATTGGCTGGTTAGTTTGCTGGTAAGCGACAGCGCGAACAGTATCGCAGTAGTCAATATTCTGGCCACCCTGGTAACCACTATTGAGCTGCTCTGGCTCTATCAGCTTAATGTCGACCTGGGACGGCTTTGTGGTTATCGACCAGTACGCGCCGAAAGCCTGTTTTGTGCGCTGCTGGTGGTGATGCTGGTGGTCCCGTTAGTTGTGGCTCCGGAACTGTCTGCGCAGACCTCAATCGCGCCGTCGGTCTTCGTGTGGTCGATGCTTGTCCTGATGGTTGGCGCCTGGTACCTGACCAGCACCCACGTAGCGCAAAAACTCGTTGCCTGCGAATTAGCCAGATCGCGGGTTGAGAGCTCGCAGGCGAGGACCACGCTGGCATTCTTGTTTTTACCGGTGGGGATCTGGTTCATCCAACCCAGAATCAAACGTTTGTTGGCAGTTAAAGACAGTCTGCAATCCTAAACGCTCGATGCTTAACCGCCTTACTGAATAGTGTTGTAAGGCATGCAGCAGCGGTATTTTCTGCCGCGTGCGTGCCAGGTAACCGCTCAGACTAAAGCCCTTTTTTGCTGAAAACGCTACTGCGTAATAGAAGGCTGGCAGGGAAAGAGGCAAGATCCCTATCAGATGACTTAAACAAGGAACGGCAGCCGGTGGGAGCAACCCTGAAAGTACTGATTCTTGGTGGCCATGGTTTTATCGGGCGGCATGCCGCCAAGCATTTAGCGATAGCAGGGGCGGATGTCACTGTTGGCACCCGCAACCCGAGGGCAGATAGCACGTTCAGGCAAGCGCGATGTCGGCTTGAGGAGCGGCAGTCCCGTGCAGACTGGGCGCAGGACGTTGAGCAATACGATGTAATCCTGAATTGCGTGGGGATTCTTCGGCAGCGTCGCGGCGAAAGCTATGAGGCGATTCACCATCTGGCCCCGCAAGCCCTTGCGCAGGCCTGCCATGCGGCGCAGAAACGCTTTGTGCATGTGTCTGCGCTGGGGCTTTCCGCTGACTGCAAAAGCCGGTTTTTGACCTCTAAATACCATGGCGAACGCGCGATCATGGCGTCGCAGGGTGACTGGATCATTGCGCGCCCTTCCCTGCTGGAAGGTGATGGCGGCTTTGGTGCCGAGTGGCTGCGTGCGATTGCCAAGCTACCGGTCTTCGTGGTTCCGGCATCTGCCAAGGGCAATATTGCCGCATTGACGGTCGATGATGCAGGCGTGGCGCTAGCCCGCTTATGTCTGGGGGATGCCAGCGAGATCGGCCTGGATCACTCGCGTATTTATGAGCTGGGCGGAGCAAAGGCACTCAGTTTCGAGCACTATATCCGCGCGCTGCATAGCCGCTACTCGGACAAGAACGCGGTCTGCCTGTCGGTACCGGGCTGGATTGCCCGAGCGGCTGCTCACCTGTTCGATGTGATCCATTTCAGCCCCTTCTCTTTCGGTCACTGGGAGCTGCTGTGCAAAGACAATGTGCCCGACGAAAACCGCCTGCCCAGTCTGTTGCAACATCAGGCAGACGATCCGGTATTGGCCTACGCCGCTGACAAAACCGCTTAAGGATAAAGCCTACTATGGGAAAACGTATTGCCGCACTGCTGGCCCTGTTTGTTCTGGCCATACTGCTGTCCATCACCGCCATCCCGGCGCTCATCGCACTGGTCGCCATCGGCGTTGCGGCTTGCATCTACGCGGCGTTCAAGCCCAAGCCGATGGCCAGCTTTGCCATGCAGGCGGGGCTAGTGGTCGGCGTGACGCCCTTGGTATTGATAGCTATCGGCTGGTTGTGGCTGCAAGGTATGGGCGGCGGTATTCACTAAGCGGAGCAAGTCCATTATGAACGAGCGACTAACCTCTTCCTGGAGCCGTTGCTGGGCCGCGCTGGGCGCTGCCGGGAGCGGCGATGCGCTGATGCAGCGCTTGATCGCGGCCTACGCTGAACCGCAGCGCTATTATCATACGCAGCAGCACCTCGCCGAGTGCCTGAGCCTATTTGACCGCTATCGCTCGCACGCGCAAGAGCCCGGCGAGGTGGAAATGGCGCTGTGGTTTCATGATGCCATTTACGATGTGTTTGCCGCAGACAACGAAGCACGCAGCGCAGACTGGGCGGAAACCGCGCTAAAGCAAGCGGGTGTGGATGCGCAACGGGTGGCAACCATCCAGCGCCTGATCCTGATTACCCGTCACGATGCCCTGCCCACGACGGCGGATGAAGCCTTGCTGGTGGATATTGATCTGGCGATTCTCGGCGCCGAGCGCGCCCGCTTTGCGGAGTATGAAACGCAGGTGCGGCAGGAGTATGCCCATGTGCCCGAGGCTGCCTTTCGCGCTGGCCGAGCCCACATCCTGCAAGGGTTTCTGGCGCGCCAGCCCCTCTACCAAACGCCCGCCCTGCAACGGCGGCTGGAACCGAAAGCGCAGCAAAACCTCAGCCACTCGCTGCAGCAACTAGCGCTGGACTGAGGTTTTGTTCCGCCTCGTTGGCAGCAGGTGACGGCATTGATGCCTTAGACCGATTTTTCGGTATCTACCGTGGCCTGCGCCAATACTTCACTCGGCTCGCCCACCGCCAGCTTTTGCGGAAAGCGCCGAATCAGCAGCGCCAGACCAAAGCCTACCGACAACACCACCACGGTAAAGGTGAAGGCCGCGATAAAGCTCTCTGTGGTTTCAATCAGCCAGCCCGCAATCGCCGGACCCAGGAACTGCCCGACAGCAAAAAACAGCGTGGCAAAGCTGAAGGCGATGGGAATGTAGCGCGGGGCGACCTGATCCGTAGCACTGGTCTGAATCATCGAGAACAC
>NYTN01000066.1 GCA_002683515.1 Rhodobiaceae bacterium | reverse complement strand
TGATTAACGGGTTAATCGAGCGGGGCATTATTGAAGCGTGATGGCAGTTAAGGCATCAGATAAAACTGACGACAGATCTATCAAAAACCACCCCCGTCGCATCGGGTCGGCAGGTTTAATTAATGTGACATATGATTTTATATCTATGCATGGACTAGACAGGCTAACATTCCGACATATTGCCAATCAGGCTAATTGCTCGCTCGGCACGCTGACCTATCATTTCAATTCCAGAGATGACCTAATCAGCGCTGTATTGAGCGATAAAATCTTACCGGCCATGCAACAAGGCGCCTTGCTCCCTCATCACTCGGATCCCGCAATTGCCTTTCTTGAGGCCATTAAAAATGGCCTTCCTTATAATGAAACTACAAAAGATTACTGGCGTGTGCGGCTTGAATTAATGGGGTTTGCTGCTCAAAACCCAATTTTCAGAACTCGGTACAGACACGCAGAGTCAGTACGAATCATAAATTTAGAAAAGCTTTTTTCACGGCTTAAGAGTCTTGGAAAAATGTCAAAGGACACAGATGTATCAAAACGCGCCAAACAGACGATACAGTTTGAAACCGGGGCAGCGCTGGCTATGTTAACCGCAAAAGATATTGACCGCGTCGCCACAGGAGATGCGTTTATGCACTGGTTAAAATCAATTCTTGATTTAGACTAAGCCTATCATATTTCTGTTACAATGCCTCACTAGGGTGTTCCTGTATTTGATAAATACCATTTAAAAAGTTAGACAAAATGCTAGATAAAAATTCGCAAGACACCAATGAAACGCCAAGCGCAGCCCGTCCCATACCCGCAGCAACCGATAAAACTGAACGCGAAAAATGGCGGCGTCTTCCCTTTGACGGCCCCCGTAATTTCCGTGATATAGGCGGCTATATCAATCAGGAAGGCAAGGCCGTCAAGTGGGGTGTCATTTACAGAGCTGACCGGCTGTCTGCCCTGACCGACGCAGATATGGATTATTTTAAAAGACTTAATATTCGTAAGATTATCGACTTTCGGTCAGATCATGAGAGAAAAGAAGCCCCTAGCCGCACGGATACGCTGGAAGATACCCAGACTTTATGGATGGAGGTTTTTGAAGGCGGCGCTTTTGTTGAAGATATGTGGCGCAGTCTTTTCAGCGGTGATTTATCAGACGCCAGCCATATGCATGACATGATGAAAGCCGCCAATCGCCGATTCGTCAGTCACCATAAAAATGTTTTTGCTAATTTCTTTAAGCTACTGCTTGAAGATGAGAATATTCCCCTGCTGTTTCACTGTATGGGCGGCAAAGACCGCACAGGTTTTGCCGCAGCGATGATTTTATCTGCTCTTAAGGTACCTGAAGACACCATTATGAAAGATTATTTGCTGACGAATACTCTTACAGCGGCCTCCACAGAAATTCGCAAAAAGAACCTTAAGGAGCGTCTTGAGCGGGACATAGCGGATGATTTGCTGGATGCGGTCATGAAAGTTCAGGCAGATTACCTGAATGCAGGTTTCGAAACCATTCAAGAAGAGTATGGTTCTATCGAAAATTTCCTCAAAGAAGGTCTCGAACTTGGTCCCGCTGAATTAGAAGAGTTGCAAAAGCGCTACCTCACGGCAGATTAAGCGCCCATATCAACATAAATTTCTTCATTTTCAATTTTGACCGGAAAAACCCGTATCGGTTTTTTTGTAAGGGCACCAATCGGGGAGCCGTCTTTTAAATCAAAACGCTGCCCATGAAGTGGACAGAATATGAAACACCCACGAATACGCCCGCCTTCAAGTGGCTGAAGTTGATGCGTACACATATTTTCAACTGCGTAAATATCATCCATGGTTTTACAAATCAGAACCGATACACCATTTAAATCAAAGGCACGGTTTTCATTTTCTGCGAGAGTATTAAACCCTGTTGCCAACACAAAATTATCAGACACCTTAAACTCCTGCTGAAAACTTACTGAGCACGTTGATTGAATCGTCGACCCACCATTGCAGAGGCGATATTCACTTTCTGAATATCAATAGCACCGCCAGCAATTCCCCAACCCCATGAGTCACGCATCCGGCGCTCCATATTGAAATCCTTCGAATACCCATAAGCTCCCATCATCTGGACTGCGTTGGATGTTACTTCGCGGGCAATTTCATTGGCAAAACATTTGGCTACTGAGGAGTCGAGAATACTTGGCAGATTGTCTTCAGCATTTGAAGCAGCGCGATGTATCAAAAGGCGTGCCGCTTCTACACGCATTTGCATTTCCGCCAGTCTAATCTGTACAGCTTGAAAGTCGACAATTGGTTTACCAAATTGTTTGCGGTCCTGCACATAGTCCATCACATCTTCAAGCGCACCAGAGGCCTGACCCAGTGCCATAGTGGCATTGCCACAACGCTCAAGATCAAATGCTTCCATCAGTTTTTTAAACCCACCTGCTGGAACAATAATGTTTTCCAACGGCACTTCAGTGTCATCCAGAAAAATGTCACAGGATGGAACACCGCGAAAGCCCATAAGACTTTCCTGCTGACCAAAAGATATGCCCGGCGCATCTTTTTCGACAAAAACCGCACCAATGCCTTTAGCACCCGGATCATCCGACAAACGGCAATATACAACATATCCATCCGCATGACCGCCGCCGGAACACCATCTTTTTAACCCGTTCAAAATCACCTTGTCATTTGTCACGCGACCTTTGGTTTTCAAATCAGTCAAAGCCGAGCCAGCATCCGGCTCGGACATAGCTACTGCAACAATCATATCGCCAGAACAGACTTCAGGAATGACCCTTTTTTTCAAGCTCTCTTCGGCAAAATGTTCAATCGCTTTAACCGGCCCGACACACGACTCGAAAACAGGAAATGCAATGGCTGATGATATTTTAGCAAATTCTTCAAGCACAATCAGTGCGTCGATATTACCGAGACCAAGCCCGCCATATTGTTCAGGCACATTGATTCCCAAAAAACCCATCTCGCCATATTTGTGGATGAGTTCGTGGGTCGGGGGGGAAGCTTCTGTCTCACAAATTTGTGCAGCTTCGGGTAATTCAGATTTTGCAAAATCTCTAGCAGTTTGTTGAAATGCCTGCTGATCATCGGTTAATTTGAAATCCATGATATCTCCCTATCGGCTAGATAATGCCTTGTGCTTCAAGTTCTTCAATTTGAGCCTCGGACAACCCAAGCTCACTTAAAATTTCTGCATTATGCCCCCCAATTTCCGGTGGCGCGGTTGGCACATTGGGAGTTAATGATGAAAATTGTGCCGGCAGACCCAGAACAGGGGCAAATGCACCCTCCATCCCATTGACAGCAACAGATGTAAAATAAGACATGGCATCGACCTGAGGATTGTCAAGGGCTTGCTGTAGCGACAAAACAGGCCCACTGGGCACACCCTTTTCCTGCAGCATTGCCAATGCCTCCGATGTTGTTCGCTGTGCACACCATGTAGCCATGATGTCGCATAAAACATCATTATGGTCGCCGCGATGCTGATCAGACTGAAACCGATCATCTTCTATAAGCTCGGGTTTACCGACAGTCTCTGCCCATCGTTTGAACAAATTATTACCCACTGTATGCACCAGAATATGCCCATCCGATGTTGCAAAAACATCTGAAGGTGCAGAGGTCTGCACACGATTACCTGTTCCGACACGGTTAATTCCAGTCACGCCTTGTTCAATGAGATGCGCATTCATCACAGCCAGCGCCGTATTTAACAAAGATGTCTGAACATGTTGGCCTTGTCCGGTCTTTTCACGTTCCATCAGTGCAGCCATGGTTGCAAAGGCAGACATCAATGCTGTCGCATAATCAACATAGGGTGCGCCAGCCTTGGCGGGATTCCCGGGGGTTCCGGTGAGATACATCGCGCCGGACATCGCCTGCCCAATGCCATCAAAACCGCCCTTTGTGCTATCTGGACCTGTATCGCCAAACCCGGTCTGAGTTACTAGAATCACCTCAGGATGGCGTTGATGGAGTGTTTCCCAGTCCAAACCGAGGCTCTTAAGTGCCGCCGGTGGCAAATTGGCGACTACAATGTCTGCCGTAGCAATTAATTTGCCTAGAATATCACGCCCACTTTCGTCAGATAAGTTGAGTGAAAGTGATTTTTTGCCCCATCCCGTTTGGTATATCAAACCGCCCTCTTCAGGCTGCCCGCTATCATCAAATGAAAGGGGCGAAATAAATCTATCCTCGCCACCATCAGGGCGCTCAACCCGAATGACGTAGGCCCCAAGCGCACCCAGAAGTGTTGCGCAATAAGGTCCTGCGACATAACGGCCAATATCAATAATTCTTATATTTTCTAAAAGTTTAGACATTTTTTTTAACTTAAATTGAGATGGTGTTTTTTATAATCAATCTTTCAAAAAAATGAACTGATATGATTGTGAATTATATACAATGTCTTTATATTTATGGATACCCTCACAGATTTTTTTCATATTTAGGATATTAAATGGACGCTGCACGCATTGAATCGCTAGAAAAAGGTATGGCATACGAGCAGTCCCGTGAGGGGCCACCCCCAGGATTTCCAAAATTGCCGCCAATACCCGCAAAAAGGTATACAGATCAGACTTTTTTTGATCTTGAGATAGAAAACCTTTGGAAAAAAAGCTGGCTCTATGCTTGCCATTTGGATGAATTGGCTGAACCGGGTAGTTTTTATCTCTGGGAGCGCATAGGGTCGCCGATTTTTATCGTGCGGGGACGAGACGATAAACTACGCGGCTTTTATAACACCTGCCGACACCGTGGTGCGCCTGTTGTGCGCGAGAAAACCGGCCGTCGAAATCTTTTTGTATGCACTTATCATGGCTGGTCATATGACGACAAAGGACATCTAATTAATATGCGTGACCCTCGTGATTTCCCAGATTTCGACAAATCCTGCCACAGTCTGGTTGAGGTGGCTGTTGATGTTTTCGGCAAAATGGTTTTCGTCAATCTTGATAAAGAAGCGAAGCCACTTATGAATTATCTCCATCCCGTGCCAAGGGATATGGCGCAGTTCCAGAGTGAAAATATGCGCCTAGTCCGTAAAACAACTTTGGATATTAAGTGCAATGTAAAAATCCTACTAGATGCATTTCAGGAGACATATCACCTAAAATCTATTCACCAAAAAACAGTTGATAGATTTCTAGATCATATGGGCACACATATTGAACTTTGGCCAAATGGTCATTCGCGAATGGTTACCCCGCATCGGGATCCTGATTGGGTTGATCCGGGCGTTGAAGGTTTACCCGAAGTCGAAACTGTTGGCGAAGTCGGGCGTATAAATAATTTCTCATATAATATTTATCCCAATATTGTCTGCCCGCCCTATGCCAGTGGTAACTCGTTAATTATCTTCTGGCCGAAGACAATTAACACGATGGAAATTGAAGTCGTCTGGGTCGCACCGGACTGGGGGGATGGGCCTTTATCAGATGTCTGGGATACCCGCCTTGGGAATTTTGATAAAATTCTGGAAGAAGATACTCAATTTGCTGAACAAATTCAAATCTCAGTTGAGTCTGACGGTTTCCAAGGTACGCCACTTTCTTATCAAGAAAGACGCATCTATCACTGGCATGAACATCTTGATAGACTTATCGGCGAAGAAAATCTCCCGGAAGGTACACGTATTGAACCTCTAATGGGGCCATATATCATGGATCCTTACGCCTCCGAAGCTAGGGAATAAAGGATATCCGATGGTACAGTTCGGGCTTACAGCATATGGCAGCTATTTGCCGTTTCAATCAATTTCGCGTCAGGCTATTTTTGACCAGATTGGTTGGGTTCAAGGCGGCCTAAAAGCTTATGCTAGAGGCAAAAGAAGTTATGCCGATTGGGATGAAGATGCCGTGACACTTGCCGTTGCTGCCGCCCGCCAGTTGCTGAACACTACCGATGCCGCCCAAGTTCAAAATCTCAGTTTTGCTTCGACCACAGCCCCATTTCTTGATCGTTCTAATGCAGGCATTGTGGCTGCTGCGCTTGATTTAGCTGACCATACGAATTGCCATGATTCATCAGGTAGTCAACGCGCAGCCCTAGCTCCACTTGTCGCGGCCTGCCATAATCAAGGCGACGGGTTGCTGATTGCTGCCGGAGAGAAAAAGCCTGTTAAACCGGCAAATGTAATGGAAATGCTCGCCGGTGATGCGGGCGCCGCCGTGCTGACAGGATCTGAAAATGTAATCGCAGAGTTGATTGCAGCCCAGTCCGTTCGCTCAGATTTTGTGGATCATTACCGTACAGCAGAAAGCGGTACGGATTATGTTCTGGAGGAGCGCTGGGTTCGTGAGGAGGGGCTTGCAAAAATTGCAGCGCCACTCATTGCGTCACTTTTGGCAGACAATAATATGAGCGTTGAGGATATTGACCACTTTATTCTTCCTGTGGCTTATCCTTCCCACGCGCGCGCTATTGCGCGGACATGCGGCATCAAAGAAGATGCTGTTGCGGATGCCCTGTTTACAGATTGTGGTTTCTCTGGTGTCGCACATCCTTTACTTATGCTGAATGATTGCCTTGATCGCGCAGTGCCAAACAGCCTAATTTTATTGACAGGTTTTGGTCAGGGAATGGATGCTATTCTTCTTAAAACGACTGAACATATAAGCAGTTATAAGGCATCAATCTCGGTGCAGGACTTTATGACCAATCTACGGGTTGAAGATAATTATCCTCGCTTCCTCGCTTCTAACGGGCAATTTCACCCAGATTGGGGGATGCGCGCTGAACGTGATAATCGAACCGCGCAAACTGTTGCTTTTGACAAAAGCCGCGATATTTACGGTCTTGTTGGCGGATTTTGCGCCTCATGTCAGACACCTCAATTCCCCAAAGCCAGACGATGCGTGAACCCCGAGTGTAATGCGCTTGATACCCAGCAGGATTACCGTTTTGCTGATATACCTGCCACCGTGAAATCTTTTACAGAGGACTGGATGGCTTTTAACAGAAACCCGCCACTGATTTACGGTAACATCTCCTTTGAGGGCGGCGGCAATATGTTCATTGAAATGACAGGATTTGCGCCTGGGGGCATTGCTATTGGGGACAATGTCGAGATGGATTTCCGTATTAAGGATATTGACGATAAGCGTGGCTTCCATAGATATTTTTGGAAAGCTGCCGCTCAGAGAAAAATGTGAGGCGAGAGGGCTAACATGGCTGAAGGCATAAAAGATAAAGTTGCTATTATCGGCATGGGCTGTAGCAAATTCGGCGAACGCTGGGATGCGCGCCCCGAAGATCTCATTACTGAAGCTTTCGAAGAAGCACTGACCGACGCAAAGATTGAAAAAGAAAACATAGATGCGGCGTGGTTTGGGGTTTTTTATGATGAGCAAAATGTCGGCAAATCTGCTTATCCGCTATCGCAATATTTGCGCTTACCTAACATTCCCGTTACCCGTGTTGAAAATTTATGCGCCACTGGAACGGAGTCCCTGCGCGGCGCAGTATACGCTGTAGCCGCTGGCGCATGTGATATCGCGCTTGCTGTCGGATGTGAGAAATTAAAAGATACCGGATTTGCCGGCCTTCCTGAAAGAACAAAAGGCACATTTGAAGACCTTTATCAACCTGGCTTCACGCCGCCAGGCGCTTTTGCACAACTCGGCGCTGCCTATGCGCATAAATTCGGGTTGGATATGGCGGACTTAAAAAAGGCAATGGCGCATGTTTCATGGAAAAGTCACGAAAACGGATTTTTGAACCCGAAAGCGCATTTGCGCAAAAAACTGACCATTGAACAAATTCTGAATGCTCCACCGGTTGCCTATCCGCTGGGTGTGTTTGACTGTTGTGGCGTTTCTGATGGAGCCTCATGCGCGATTGTCGCACGCCCGGAAATTGCCAAAAACCTTGTTGGTGAAAATTTTGTTACCGTGAAGTCCATGCAACTATCACCATCTAATGGTGTTGAAATGGGGCATCAATCATGGGATGGCGCCGGAACAATCACGACGCGCAAAGCCTCAGAGCGCGCTTATGCCGAGGCAGAGATCAGTGATCCGCGCGCGGACATTAGTCTCACCGAAGTTCATGATTGCTTCTCTATTACCGAGCTAGTGTTGATGGAGGATTTGTGGCTTTCAGATGATGGCATGGCTCCTAAAGATATTTTGGATGGTAGATTTGACGCTGACGGCGACATTCCCTGTCAGATTGACGGGGGGTTGAAATGTTTCGGTCACCCTGTCGGCGCATCGGGCTTGCGGATGACCTATGAAATTTATCTGCAACTACTTGGCCGCGCCAATGATCGCCAGCTTAAAGATCCCAAATTCGGGCTGGCACATAATCTCGGTGGTATTCCAAACAGAAATGTTGCCGCAGTCTCAATTTTTGGGATGAATGAATAGGATAGTTATATGTCAGACGAAAACCACTCCCTTCAGTCTTCTGAATATGGAGGCATGTCTATTGAAGAACTCGCTACTGCTTCAACCGTATACCGTGAAGATTTGCTTGACGGGCAGAACATTGTTATTTCCGGCGCGGGTACGGGGATGGGCCGTGCCATGGCTTTTCTGGCAGCGCGTCTGGGTGCCAATGTGGTAATTTGCGGTCGTCGGGAAGAGAAGCTTCAAGAAGTTAAATATGGTATCAAGCAACATATCGGACGCGATATTGAATATGCCCAAGTGAACATCCGTGAGC
>NYTN01000065.1 GCA_002683515.1 Rhodobiaceae bacterium | reverse complement strand
TATTGCAATTGAAGAAATGAAGGGTGGCTTTCAATCTACCTTGCGTATCACAATCGAGATTGAGGGAGAGGAACGGCCTGCTTGTGTCGTAGATACAATTAGCAGATACTATCCATAAAAATAATCAAAAGGCGTAGGAGGGAATATATGTCTAATGGTTTTAAAAGAGTAATTTTAACTCTATCGTTAGTCGTCATAGCACTGGTAGGAAGTTGGTTTGTCTTCAGTTTTTTAGCAGAAAACGGTTATCTAGGTAGCGAGCGCGAACGCGGAATTATTCAAGGTGCCGCCATACCGGATAACATTGTGCTGGCACGCCAGACCGCAGAATTTAGCGGTGCCCCAACCCCCGACCGCAAGCAAATCATGTTTGGGGATTTGCATGTACACACAACCTATTCAACAGATGCATTTTTGTGGTCGCTTCCTCTCTATCAAGGTAAGGGGCTTCACCCACTTGCAGATGCTTGTGATTATGCACGCTACTGTTCCGCTCTGGATTTCTGGGCCATTACTGACCACGCCGAAGCCTCGATTCCCGAGCGCTGGGAAAATGCTAAACAAAGCATCCGCGAATGTCAGGCCAAGTCCAACGATCAGTCTAATCCCGACATGGTGTCTATGATTGGTTTTGAATGGACTCAAGTCGGCATCACTCCTGAAACTCATTACGGCCATAAAAATGTAATTTTTAAAGGACTGGAAGATAAAGACGTTCCAGTCAGAACTATCGCAGCAGCAGGTATCACCTCGCTGGCTCTTAGAAACAATGCTAAAGGTATGCCGGCTATTGTGTCTCTTATGGAATTTGAAGACCGTCAAATTTACTGGGATTTCAATACGTTCTTTAACAATATTCAGGCTGTTCCGGAATGCGATATGGATACCCCCTCAAACGAACTTCCGACAAATTGCTATGAAACTGCCGTTACGCCAGGTGAACTAATCCGTAAGCTTAGAGACGAACAAAATCTTGACCCACTTATCATCCCCCATGGTACAAGCTGGGGTCTTTACACACCTCACAATACGACATGGGACAAACAATTAAGACCTGAAAACCGTCCGGAGGAATACTCGCTGATTGAAGTATTCTCAGGTCACGGTAATTCAGAAGAATATAGAGACTTTGAAACCCTTATAATTGACGATGACGGCAAAGCCATTTGTCCTCCCGCCACTGATGATTACTCCCCTTCATGTGTTCGTATGGGAGAGATTGTTGAAGAACGCTGCCTTGCTGAAGGAACATCATCTGAAGAATGCACATTACGAGCTTCAGAAGCCAGAGAGATTGGCGCCTTTATGGGACCATCTTATCATCTCGCATTAGGTGGGGATACTGCAGCTGACTGGCTACTTTCCGGACAATGCACAGATTGTTATTTGCCAGCATTTCACCATCGTCCATTAACAAGTGTTCAGGCTGGTCTTGCACTTTCACGTTTCGATGAGGATGCAGATAACCCAACTAGGTTTAACTGGGGCTTCATTTCCTCTTCAGATAATCACCGTGCTCGTCCGGGTACTGGATACAAAGAATTTGGAAGACGCCTTAGCACCGAGGCGGCGGGCCCAAAATCTGCTGAATGGCTCGAACGATTACAACCCGAAATGACACCTGTAGATGCCTACGTGCACCCTCTTGACCCCAATGAACTCGCTGAAAACGCAAATCTTGGGCTTGCTGAAGTTGAACGTCAATCTAGCTTTTGGCTAACAGGCGGTCTTGCGGCTGTGCATACAGAAGGTCGCTCACGAGAGGAAGTCTGGGACGCTATGCAAAGACGCGAAACCTATGGCACTTCGGGCCCGCGCATGTTGATGTGGTTTGACCGTCTAGGTGAAGACGGCACAGAAACCCCAATGGGGTCGTCTATCGCAACCACTTCCAGTGGTACATTTAAAGTCAAAGCGGTCGGCTCTTTTAAACAAAAGCCGGGATGTCCTGACCATGCTGTCACTGCTCTTGGGGCGGAGCGCCTGAATGATATTTGTGGTGGCGAGTGTTACAACCCTTCAGATGAACGTAATCTTATTGAACGCATTGAAATTGTACGTATCCGTCCTCAAACCTCACCAGACGAAAAACTTAGTGATTTGATTGATGATCCGTTTCTCGTTCATAACTGCCCGGTTGACCAGAGTGGTTGTAGCTTCAGCTTTTCCGACCCTGACTTTAAAGCAGGGGAGAGAGATATGCTTTACTACGCACGTTCTATTCAAGAACCTTGGCCAACGATTAATGCTGAGCCTGTAAAGTGCGAATATGATGAAGAAGGTAATTGTGTAAAGGCTAAAGTCTGCACAGGTGATTACAGATCTGGCGATGATGAATGTCACACCATGAAAGATGTTCGCGCATGGTCGTCTCCCATTTACCTGAATTATGGTGCTAGTTCAGCATCTGTATCGTCTCAATAGTCTGAAATATTACTCATGTAAACAAGGCTGATTACGCTTTGAAAAATACGTTTCTTTTTACACTGGCTGGATTGGCAGGACTAACTTTTGCTTTGCTGACAGCATTGGGTATTCTGCCGCCGCAATTAGGCAACCAAGAATTAAGATTACGCGGCGATGTCCCAATCGCATCTGTAAATGGCGAGTCCGTCAGCAAGGTTGAATACCTTCGCGCCCTTACAGCTATGCAAGCCGGACTTGATCGGAGCCTTACCGAAACGGATAAAAAGGCCGCTCTGCAAGTCCTGATTGATGAGGAAGTAATTCTTCAACATGCACTTAATATAGGACTTGCAAGGTCGGATCCCATGGCGCGCAAAAACCTTGTACAGGCACTTATGCGAAGTACTGCTCTCCTAACGGATTATGAAACAGATACGCAAAAGCTCGAAACTTTCTTTAAAGAGTATAAACATCTATTTATTGCACCGCGCATGGTTAGGGTGAAAGTTTTCAGTACCGATAATACGAAAACCGCAGAGACCTTCCGACAAGCAGTTATAAATGGTGAGGGTTTCACTTCCGCCGGCGGGCGCCTAGGTTTAACCGAAAAGAATTTGCCCGACGACATCCCGCTTGGCAAAGCGGCTGATTACCTTGGTGGCACAGCACGGGACATTCTCGCAACCTTAAAAGAAGGTGAGATAATCGGGCCAATAACGTCAGGGACCGAGACAAATCAAAGCTATATGTTCATCTGGTTAATGAAGGCAAATCGCCTTGACGTTGAGTTCAACGAGGTTGCTGAAATCGTTAAAGCTGAATGGCAAAGAAGGCAAGAAGAAAACGCATTCGAAACATACCTCTCAGATTTGCGAAAATCGGCAGATATCAGACTTCATAACGATGTAATTGAGACTGTCGATCGGAGCGATTTCACAACACCACCAGATATTATGAATTAATGCGCACTTTACTATTGCTCATCACCCTAATAATTACCCTTCAACCTGATGCCTTCGCGCACACGAGAAGCCAGTCTTTTTCTCAATGGGAGACGGTCACAGAAACAGATAATAACTTAAAATTTATTTTCTCGGTTGACCAAAGACGCATCACACAACTTGCTCAGATTTATCCATCTATGGATTATATGACACTGCTTCAATTTCATCTGACCGAGACTATAAATGTCTATCAGAATAAACAGAGTTGTTTGCCTGAAAGGCTTGAGGTTGAACGGCATGATAGGAATGGATATTTCCGTGCAAGAGGGGTGTTCAGTTGTCAGGAAAACATCAACACAGAGCCACCCCTAATAGAAATAAGCAGCTTCACAGCGGTATCGCCCTCCCATATTCATCTTGCAAGATTTTCTATCGCCGGAGAAAATCAAGAAATTGTTCTTAGTAATGCGCGACAATATTTTAATTTTGAAGCACGAAGCTTTATTGACAGCTTAAGCGCATTTATTCATCTCGGTTTTTTTCATGTTGTCTCCGGTTTAGATCACATGATATTTCTACTTGCTCTGGCACTATTTGCGGCGACACCAAGATTGGCTGTTTTATGCATCACAGGCTTCACTCTCGGACATAGCCTCACGCTTGGATTAGCTTTCGTGGATATAATTGTCCCCAATGAGAAGCTTATAGAAGCGCTTATTGGTCTTACAATTGCCCTCACAGCCTATGATATTGCCGGCAAAAAATATAAAATTAATTCGCTTTCTGCCCCCCTACTCAGCTTTGGAATAATTTTCATATGTGCGCTCGCTATATACATGGGACGCATACCACTTTCTATAGGTTTATTCTTTACCCTGCCGCTCGCACTATTCAGCTATCAACATCTAAGCCAATCGGTTCGCATAAAGACAAAACTCTTTCCACTGCTTACAGTCGCCTTTGGACTTGTTCACGGGGCAGGTTTTGCTGGCGGTTTAAAACATATATATCTGGATAAAGGCGACATCCTTTCACCGTTAATTGGATTTAACCTCGGTGTCGAACTAGCTCAGCTTTTTACCCTTATGACAGTCTATGCATTGATATCTGTTCTGGAAATACGCACAAATTTCAGTCGCGACAGAGTTGAATATTTTGTGGCGCCAGTATTATTTGGACTTGGCTTATTCTGGTTTGCAGAACGAATGTTAATTTAATTAGAGCTATTACTCACTTCATTTATCACACCCTCTGCCAGGCGAATTTGAGCGTTGAGCCAATAAATCTCATAGCTGTTTTCAATCCCGTTTATCGCTTTATCAAGCAATAACTGAAGAGTTTCTAAACGAACCTGATTAACACTTGGGTCAAAAGCCTGTGAAGGGTCATCCAGCAAAATCTCAACTATGTGCATGGCGCGAACTGGTTGGTCGGCTTTATTGTAAATCCTGGCTTTTTCTAGTAAAGAATTTGGCCCTGCCAGCGCAACAACATCAGGCATCACTTCGCCTCTGTCGACGCCATAAAGCTCAGTTGTTCGATCGAAATGAAACCATGTTGCGTAATATTCCCAAATACTTTTAACTGCCCATGACACGCGTCCATGCGCTTGGGAAAGTTCAAGTTCCGGTGGCAAACTAATTGTTTCCATAAGCTGATAAAGAGTTTTACCATTATTCATACCGGCAATCGTTTCATCATGAACATATTTTACGGCGTCTCTCATTTTTGTTAAACCGTTAACAATCTTTTCCTGCCCTATCACAGGGTCAAGATGCCCAGGTAGAACGACTTCTGGGGCAAGATCAATCAAACGATTTAGCGATCTAATATATTCCACCGGCTTGCGAATTTTCTCGCCGCGCATCGTGAAGACATTCGGAAATTGCGGAAACATAGGACCAAAAAAATCACCAGAAAGAAGGGCCTTCTGATCAGGTAACCACATCACAAGATTATCAGCACCTTCAGCACCTGCCATGGCATAGACTTCCATTACTTTACCACCCAATTCCAAGCGATAGCTATCGCCTTCATTCACTGTAAGTGTCGGCGTAATTCCTCCATATGCAATCATTTCAGAAGTTGGAGGCTCCTCAGGCATGAAAGGAAACAAAAGACGGTTACGGTCGTGTAAATAGGGCTCAAGTGCTTTTAGATAGCGCTGTTCTTCAGTAAATTGATCATGAGCGATAATCTCAACACCATCTTCTTTCCAGTATTTAACCCCGCCAATATGGTCTGCGTGAGAATGACTAAGAATAATGTGAGTGAGTTTATTGTTCGGCACGGCGTTATTCATGGCAGAAATCTGTTTTGGAACCTGCATCACAAGTCCCGTGTCGAATAACACATTACCTTCATTTGTCGGCACCATATAAATATTGCCAATACCCGTGACCCGGATAATACCATCAACAACTTCAGTCGCTTCAATCGGAAGATTAATAAATTCCGCTGCCACACTGGTTGAACCGTTTTCCGCCTGTTTTTTCATGCGATTGGTTGCCAAATCGTGAACAGCATCAAGCGCCTGAAGCTGTACCTGTTTTTTAGCGCTGTCGGAATATTGATAAGTGAACACACCTATCACCACCAAGCCAACCAAGCCAATCACCAAATATTTAAGATAATTTCCCATACCGCCCTAAAATTTATTATTCTTCAAACTCACCCTGAATATTAGCCAGAGCTATTCTTAGCAAAAAATCCGTTTTATCCTCTGCAGAAAGAATGAAATCTTCTAAATTTTCTGACAAAATTGGGAATTCATCAGAGTCCATTTCTTTAAACTGGCTCGAAATATAACTTTGAATGTTCGCCCCGTTAAGCGGTAAGCGTTCTTGCCTGATGGCTTCAACAGCTCCACCATAAGACGCCATAGTAATAATATGAGCAACCTTGATGGCCTGTTTGGCATCCAGACCAGACGAAACCAAATCAGTGAGTATTTTTTCGGTCAGCGTAAAATGAATCTTATAACCATAATCCGTGACAGGGTGGCTGTGGATAAAAGAAGGGTGTTGCTTGAGAATTTTTTGAACATTTTTTGTATACTCAAGCGCCATTTGCTGCCAGCCCTGCCCTTTATAATCAGGGAATGGCAATAATTTGATTGAATATTCAGCCGCCTCCATCAAGAGAGTTTCTCTGTTTTCAAAATATTGATAAAGCGTTGCCGTACCGACCTTTAGGTGCTCAGCAAGGTTTTTCATCGTCAAATTGTCCAATCCGATGAACAAAGCACCATCCAAAATATCGTCTCTTTTCAAAAGACGCTTCCGGCCTCTCGTTTCTTTTTTCTCAAAATTTTGGGGTAATTCAGTAGACTGCGACGTCAAAACAATTCCAGTTCTATTTATGTGTTCTTGTAACCAGTTTAGAGAAGAAAACGGGCAATGAAAACGGTATAATTCAATAAAAAGCGATAAGCGTGCTTGACTAAAATTCAAAAACAATTTTTTATGAACCACGTTCGTAAATAAATAATGAGGGGTGGGATTATGCTCGAACAAAAGACAGTATTCATTTCCGGCGCAGCGATGGGAATGGGTGCATTAAAAGCAAAAACACTTGCAGAACGCGGTTGGAAGGTCTTCGCCGGCATACTTCCGGATGCAGATACATCGGAGTTGGGAAATAATCCTAATATTCTCAAAGTCGTTCAAGATGTCACATCCGATAAATCAGTGAAAGACAGCGCCAAAATAGTTGAAAAAGAGTTGAGTGGTAAACCTCTAGATCTTTTGATAAACAACGCCGGTATCGCAAATGTCGGTACAGGCGTCATTGAAGGTGCATCAATTAAAAACGGCAAGACCATGTTTGAGGTCAATACATGGGGCATGATGCGGGTAACCCAGGCATTCTTGCCATTTATTCGCCGAGGTACCGGAAAATCCAGGATTATCAATTTTGCTTCAGGTGCGGTAAAAGCCAATCCGGTTGGCTCCGGGGTGTATAATATGTCAAAACATGCCGTTATCGGACTGACAAAGACGCTTCGTAATGAACTAGCGCCTTTTGGTATCCAAGTAACAGCCGTTGAACCGGGCGCTGTTAAAACACATATGACCGCCAATTCACGCGAAACGACCAAAGATGTTTGGAAAAATGTTTCCAAAGAAATGAACGATATTTACGCGCCATATCTTTATGAAACCATTACCGATGTTATGCCGACGCAAATTGAAGGTGGTAATCCACCGGAAGTCGTTGTTAATCAGGTTCTCGGATTACTTGATATCAAAAACTGGAAGTCTTCCTATCTAGTCGGCAAAGATGTCGCGGTTATGGGGCCGTTATTCAAACTGCTTCCAGATAGATTATTTGAAAAAATGCTTCAAACAGCAAGCAAAATTCCACAATTTAAGGGGTAAATTATGAGTGATATAGCTTCACAATTTAAAACACTTCAAGATGCGGCTCCCCGCATGCGTCTAACTACAGCCAAAGAACGTGCAGATCGCCTCAGGTCTATCTGGGATGCGCTTCTTGAACGTAAAGACGATATTTTTAAGTCAGGCCAGGAAGAGCGCCGTACCAATGATGTGGATGTTGCTGCAGAACTGGTCATGATTAAGGGTGAACTCGATTTCACCATAAAAAATCTCGAAAAATGGATGCGTCCTGTCCGAGTTAAAAACTCACTCGCAACTATGGGCAAACGTTGTGAGATTAATTATCAGTCTAAGGGCGTTGTTCTAAATATCTCAGCCTATAATGCACCAACAGCCGAGTGTATTGTCCCCATGATCCCTGCCATTGCTGCTGGCAACACGATTGCTATTAAACCTTCAGAGCTTGCGCCTGTCTCCGCGCAGGTCATGCAGGAAGTCATAAACAAGGCTTTACCAGCCGATGAAGCTCAAGTTATGCAGGGCGGTGTTGAGGTCTCTCAAGAATTGCTCAAACTGCCTTTCAATCACATCTATTATACAGGCGGCATGACCGTCGGTAAGATTGTAATGAAAGCGGCTGCAGATCATTTTGCTTCAATTACACTTGAAATGGGTGGTAAATCGCCTGTTATCATTGACGAAACTGCTAATCTTGAAAATGCGGCAACCAAGCTGGCTTGGGGGCGGGTCATGAATGCCGGTCAGGTATGCATCGCGCCGGAATATATTGTCATTCACGAAACCGTAAAAGATAAATTCCTTACTCTTATTAAAGAAAAAATCGAGGCTCTCTACAATTCTGATGGCTCAGGATTACAAAATTCCAACTATGTACCCCGTATTATTAATGAGCGGCATTATGAGCGCATTAAAGGTCTGATGGATGACGCAGTTACCAAAGGAGCAGAAGTAGTATTTGGCGGTGGCGGCGATAAAGTAGACAGATATATCGAACCGACAATTCTGACGAATATGTCTGAAGATATGGAAATTATGAATGAAGAAGTTTTTGGTCCTGTTCTATCAGTTGTAAGCTATTCAACACGGTCTGAAGTACTAGATATTATTGCCAAACGCCCTACTCCACTGGCGTTTTATGTTTATTCAACCAATAAAGATAATATCAATTACTTCTTGCAGAATTCAACCTCAGGCTCAGCAGTTGTGAACAATAACTGCATCCAGTCCGGCACAAACCCAAATCTGCCATTTGGCGGCGTTGGAACGTCCGGTATGGGGCGTATCGGGGGCTATGAAGGCTTCAAACATATGTCGAATGCCCGTTCGGTTGTGCATCAACCGTTAGACAAATTCCGTGACTTTCTTGTGCAATTACCCCCCTATTCAAAGCGGTATAGCGATTTAATTATGAAGGGTCTCAAGTAACCATTTTTGCGCTTTATAAGGCAAAGTATAAGGCTTAAAAACACCTAAAATAATGAACTTATTTCTTTGCTTATTTATAGTTTGAATTACTTAATGATGTAAGTTTATACTTACATAACAGCTTAGAATTGGGAGTTATTATGAACGCACCTGTTGATTTGGAAAGAATCCAAACCGGAGATGAACTGGAAAGATGCCCATTCCCTATCCCATACGGATGGTTCGGGGTTCAGTTTTCTCATGAACTAGAAGTCGGCCAAGTAAAAATGGAAACATTTTTTGGTAAAGAATGGGT
>NYTN01000064.1 GCA_002683515.1 Rhodobiaceae bacterium | reverse complement strand
GAGAATTGTAATACATATCTATCTTTTAACTCCACCATTTTTGTATCTAAATCAGCGAGATCTTGATTCAGATCAGTTATGTCATCATTTTTACTATTAATTTGTGAATTCACAGTTCCTGAGGAAGACAGTATTGTGTCGGCATAGGTTGAAAGTGTATCCAGCAAACTTCGACCAAGGAAAATTGAATTTGTTGTCGTACTTAAGCCGGTAGAAACAGTCAAGCCAGCAGTGTTCCCTGACAATGTATAGTAATTGCCTGATGATGAGATCATTGCGCTTGATGAAATAGTTGCTGATCCGCTTGACAGTGCAAAATCATATACACCGGCAACATAGTCATCACCTGTGACTTGAGCTGTCACACTAGAAGAGTCAGTTTTAACTTGGCTAGCAAAAATTGCTGCAATATCTTCTGGATTAGCTCGGTAAGCGGTAAGAAATTCATCTTCATCAAAAGCAATCGATCCATCAAGCTGAGTGGAAATGCCAAAATTTGTCAGATATATACTGGATGTTGAATACCCCTCAATCGGAGTTGTTGTCATTGATCTAATTCTTGATTGAATACTTCTTGCGATACTGTCGCCAGCAAGAGCTCCGGATGCCTCGCCGTTCAACCCACGATTTGTTAATTCTGAAAGTTTGGTATTGAGAGTGTTAAGAGAGGTTACAAAACTAGTCATGTTTGCTAGTGCATTTGACTCATCATAACTTGCATTAACTGTTACGGCAGATGAAACCGTGCCATTAATTTTTAGCTGAACACCATCAATAAGATCTGTGATTGTATTTGAAGACCTCGATACTGAAACACCATCGATAGTAAGGTTTGCGTCTTGGCCAACAATAGTTTCCTTACTTGATGCGTAAGTTGAAAACCCAAATGTTGAAAGCCCCGCATTGGAGGAATCTTCAGTCGCAGTAATTTTCATTTCATTACCACTGCCCGAATTGGATTTCACAACCAACGAATAAGCTGAGGTAGCGGTTTGAATTATTGATGCTGTTAAACCCATTCCACCGTCATTAATTGCGTCTCTCAGGCCTGTTAAGGTGTTGTTTGTACTATTAATTGTCAGAGTTTTGTTTGTAATAGAGGTGTCTTCAGCAAAAGTACTATTGCTTCTATTCCAGCTACCAAACTCAAATAAAAGCGTGCCCTGACCAATACTTGCATTTTCAGTTGAAAAATTATTTGCGAAAACAAGGGTATGATTTTGTGCAAGTTGAGATACTGCCATACTATGGCTGAAGTCAGATATTTTAGTTTTGTCTGTAATAGTAGTCTCTATGTTAGATGATCCGCTGGCTACTGAGAGCCCAATTTCTCCATCTAAACTCGTCATTGAAGTTTTGAATGTTTCAAATTGTTGTTTTAGTGTTCCAAAACCAGAAATTTTGACATTATTTTCTTCCACTTTTTTGTTGATAGCTTCAGCTTTTGGCGCACGACTAGCTTCCACCAGCGCATCAACGATTTGCGTAGTGTTAAGACCGCTACCGGCATTCAAAGCACTTAAGTAATCAACAGCCATTAAAATTCCCTATTATTTTAACGACTGAAATATGCAATATTTATGCCGAAGTTACTGTTTGTTATGATTTATTGTAGGTCGTTTTTTAAGGGGTTTATTTTGTTTGGCACTTCATTCCTAATACCTCTTGCGTCTTTGGTTACCCTTGGGGTCGGCGTGGGATTCACAATGGCATTGGTATCCAATGCTTTTGTTCAGGGCGTCAAATTTCTAACAAGTACTTATAAAAATAATGAGCTTCTCTCTTTTACCCTGTTAAACCAACATTATAGTCTGATGCCGCTTTTCGTCATCATCTTGGCGGCTTTTTTAATAATTTATGTCAGAAAAATATTTGGTTTGGACAGATTTTATGGCCCTGCCGATAGTATTTATGCAGCTCACCGCGCGGATAATGAACTTGATGTCCGTCGCGGCTGGGGATCGACATTGAGCGCTTTTATCTCAGCCTCGGGTGGAGCTTCGGTTGGGCAATATGGCCCACTTGTGCATTTTGGCGCTACTATGGGAAGCTATTTAAAGCAAATATCTAAAAGTAATATTCCGACGGATATTTTTCTTGGATGTGGTGTTGCTGCTGCGATTTCTGCAGGTTTCAATGCGCCTATTGCTGGTATTCTATTCGCGCATAACGCAATAATTCGTCATTTTTCTTTGAAAGCTGTAGCGCCTATAGCTGTCTCCAGTCTTGTTGCTGCTTCTTTTAGTCAATCCTTGTTTGGTAACAATGTTGCTTTTCAAATTTCCAGTCTGCCACCAGATTTGATCTCTGTTATTCCGCTCGCGCTGGCCGTAGGCCCAGTTTTTGGTTTGATTTCAATCGTTATGATGAATGCAATCCGCTATATGGGTATGCTTGGAACTAAAAGTAAACTCGGCTACGTCAAGTTAACTCTTATTGGCGCAATACTTTGCGGGGTTATTGGTATTTTCGTGCCTGAAGTGCTTGGCCTTGGTACAGAGACTGTTAGGGGGCTGTTATCTAACGAAATTGCCATGGATTATCTGGTTATACTTTTAATTTTTAAAATTCTGGCGACTGCGCTCTGTATAGGTCTTGGTATGTTTGGGGGGGTTTTTTCGCCAGCTATTTTCATTGGCGCGGTTTCGGGGGCTTTGATTGGGGCTATCCTGACGAGCCTGACCGGGAATAATCTCTTATTGGTGTTTACTATTGCCGGCATGGCAGCAGTAACATCGCCGGTAGTTGGGGCCCCTATTTCGATTGTAATGGTCATTTTGGAACTCACAGCTTCGTATGATATGGCTTTGATTTCGTTGGGGTCAGTTGTTACCTCGTCCCTGACTGTTTCAATCTTGTTTGGCTATTCTTTCTTTGACAGACAACTTCAAGACCGTGGCATAGATATCAGACGGGGGCGCGGGCATCTCGGATTGATGGAGACCTCGGTCGGCACAATAGTGACTAATGAATTCTTACGGCTGGAGGAAACTGACAATAATGCTACTGCCATCGATAAAATGGTGGCGGCCGATGTAACCGAAGCTTATCTGCTAGATGACAATGATATCTTCACAGGCAAAATCATCATCACTGACATTGTCAAGGAGCCACCGGATGCCTTAGTAATGAATTATTTACTGGATAATCCTCTTTCTATTAAGAGCGATGCGTCGCTTCAACAATGCATAGAAGTCGCCAGTGAATTTGTCGGAGAAACAATTCCGATTATTAATCGCAAATCAAATACTTTGATGGGTGTCGTGAGTGAAGCGGATATTTTCCAAGCTTATTTGGAGCTGCAAAATACCGTTATTGATTTAGAAACAAAATAATATCTAGGCAATCAAGTCAGTTGTGCTTTTAAAGCGCGGCATGTCATTGATTTGAGCCGATGTATATAGCCTCTTGACCGCTGCAATATTGTGACTGATATTTTCTGCCATCAGCGCTTTGGCAATTACTATATTTTCGCTAACAACTGCAGAGGGTGCAAGCCTTGGTGATCGCACAACATATTCGCGATTATTTGTGCCAGTATGTTCAGTTTTCTCACCTTGATAAACCGGAGATAGCCGACTTTCGGAAGCTGGATTATGCACAGGTAAAGTTGCGATGGATGTTCTTGTTGGCGAAGTGACATCGCTTGGCATGGGTATTGCAAATGGTGAGTTGGAAAAGCTTGTTTGAGCTTTTGCAGAAAACATTGAAGCTTTGCCATTGAGTGATTGATTGGCAAGCGGAACATTCGAAACAGGATTTGCATAAACCATTTTGAAACCATAACAATTTTTTTGCAGATTTCAATATCTAGTATGCATTTTAGGAAGACTTATGAACCTCAAAAAAGCCTCTCAAACCTATCAAAAAATCGAGGAACAATCCTTTGTAGAGCCCGAAGACACGCATACAATTGTCCTCACAATGCTGAAAGAGTTAATCAGGTCGATTGATTTGTTTGAAGCGAATATCGATTTAAAAGAGGGCGATCAGCAAATAAAGTCCAAACATTTTTCGCGTGCGCTTACTATTATTTATGCGCTTCAGTCCAGTCTGGATTTCGAAAAGGGCGGTGAAATCGCCAGAGGTTTATTCCAGCTATATGAATATTGCCGCCAGCAATTGCTCAAGGATATGAAAAACTGCAAGATAGAGAAAACCAATAATGCCAAACTATCCTTGATTGAAATTACTGAGGCCTGGGAAGAAATGGGGCAAACACATGCTGGATAAATTCAAAGAAAAACTTAGCGATATGAATTTGGCTATCCGTGAAGCCATAAAATCAGCTGATTTTGAGAAAGCACAAGCCCTCGATAATGAAAGACAATATTTCATCATTACGGCAATGAAGGATGAGACATTTTCACCGGATGATGAATTTGTGGAATTTTTAGAAAATTGCGCGAAAGAAAATGCGGAACTAGTTTCAGAACTGGAAGCCAGAATTATCAAGCTGTCCTCAGCGACACATAAAACAGGTCAAATGATGAAAGCCTATAATATATAGTTAGTTGATATTAGGTCTTTCTATCATCAGCTTTTTCATTTTTTCGATTAGCGTTGTGCGGCGCAATTTCAAAGCTTCGGCTGCCCCGGTGATTTGGCCTTCTTTTTTGCGGAGGGCGGCTTCAATCAACACAATCTCCACCTCCTGTAGATGTCTTCGTAAATCAATCGAGTCGAAATACGAAAACCAGTCATTATAACTCGCTGGCGTAGGCAAAGGCGGCTTATCTGAAATGAGAGCGTCGAGATCAGTTGAATTAAGATTGCCGGTTTCTTCCCACAGGGCTTCAAGTTCTTCTGTTTCATCAGGGACTTTAAGGCGTAATAAGTTCTCGCGGACTTCCTTGCCGGTAATCTCTTTTTGTGGAAAAAGAACAATTGCGCGTTCCAAAACATTCCGCAACTCGCGAATATTGCCAGGCCAGTTATAACGCGATAACTCAGAAAGCGCAGTCTCGTCAAACAGTGGTGGCTTACTATTTTGGGTTTCGCATATTGCGTCACAAATGGAACTAATGAGATCGGGGATATCAACGCTTCTTTCTGCAAGTGTAGGTACTTGAACAGGAAATACATTAATCCTGAAAAATAAATCAGCGCGAAACTTACCCTCATCAACATAAGCTTGCAGGTTCTGGTGGGTCGCACAAATAAGCCTAAAGTTCACTTTTATATCTTTATTGCCGCCAACTCTTTGAATAGTGCGGTTTTCAATAGCGCGGAGCAACTTAGTCTGAAGCGACAAATTCATATCACCGATTTCGTCCAAGAATAATGTGCCCTCATTAGCCAGTTCAAAGCGCCCCTTCCGATCAGCTTCAGCACCGGTGAAGGCACCTTTTTCGTGACCAAATAGCTCTGATTCCAACAATTCAGTTGGAATTGCAGCGCAATTAATGGAGATAAGCGGCCCTTTTCGACCCGATAGGGCGTGTATAGCCCGAGCAACGACATCTTTACCTGAACCGGTCTGACCCTGAATAAGGACCGTACTATCGGCAGGAGCTAGAATATCTACGAGCCGACGCAACTCTTTGGTTGCTGCGGACTGGCCAGCAATAAATTCATCAACGCTCGTCTGACCCGACATAATCTTTTTTAAACCTGAACAAAACTCTTACACAACAAAGTGTCAAACTCACGACACCAAAACGCAATAATTCATATTATGTGTCAGAAAATTGAACTTTCGTCCAGAGAAAGGAGTCGAAAAGTTTTGTATATAGGGACAAGGTATTGAAATATATGGATATTTAATTTTTTTATAAAACTGTTACCGGTTTGGCGCGGTTTTTGCCTTAGCCCTTACCAGAGGGAAAGGAGATCCAAATGACTCTCTTAACTATCAATTCTTTTGGCCTGGAACTGGCGCAACCGATTTGTGATGTTTTGTCGAAACGTAAAATAGCGTATTTGGCATTTGATGCCAAAAATACTGATTTACCGAGTGAGCTTGCAGCATGCGAACAATTTGTTTGTTCTAACAAATATCTGGACGCTTTAGGTGGTCTCGAAAAATTTGTCGAAATTTGCCGTGGTTTCAAAATCAAAAATATTACCGTTATTAATGAGAAAGCTGACAGTTTTGCGGTTAATACGGAACTGGGCGGCAAATTGGTTCATGTTTACCTACCTAAGAGTACCTCAGACATTACACCTGCACAAAATTTTGGTCTGCAAATTGTTGCAAGTATGATCGCTTCTGAAAATCATGTTGCTGTAGGTGATGAAAGCTCCCTCACCATGCTTCGCCTTGCCAAGAAAGTGGCTGAGACTGATGTGACGGTTTTTATCAATGGCCCTACCGGAACCGGAAAAGAAGTGCTGGCGCGCTTTGTTCATAATAATTCCAGCCGCAGTGACAATCCGTTTATCGCGATAAATTGCGCGGCCATTCCTGAAAATATGTTGGAAGCTATTCTCTTTGGCCATGAAAAAGGAGCTTTCACCGGGGCATCTACAGCGAATAAGGGTATTTTCCGTGCCGCAGACACCGGGACATTGCTTTTAGATGAAATCTCAGAAATGCCACTTTCCTTACAGGCCAAACTTTTGCGTGCCCTGCAAGAGAAATCTGTCACACCTATTGGATCAAATGACGACATTGCCGTAGATGTTCGTGTGCTTGCAACAACTAACCGCGATATTCCGAGAGAAGTTCGTGCCGGTAATTTCCGTGAAGATCTTTACTACCGACTAAACGTATTTCCATTAAACACCATAAGTCTTTGCGAAAGGGCTGACGATATTATTCCAATTAGTACTGTCCTGTTGCAACGCCATTGTAAAACAGCGGCAGAGTTGCCATGGCTGGATGAGAGTGCTGTCAAAGCCCTTACTGATTATGAATGGCCGGGCAATGTCCGCGAATTAGAAAATGTTCTTCTGCGGGCGCTGGTCCTTCATGAAAATGGCTGCATCACCAAGTCAGATATCCTGACCGATATTCTTTCTACCACCATGCAGTCACGAGTCGATCAAGATGCCAGACTTTCAGAAGTAGTTTAGGAGAGCATTATGATAGAGGTAAAATCAGTAGGGTCATCTTCGTCGCTTCACCAAAAGGTTCTGGAGCGCACAAGCCAATCCCTTAATACGGATGATAATGCGCCGTCATTTGTCAGCCGTGTGGGTGAGGCGATAAAGGATGTTGCAGAATCTCAGAATATTAGTGGTGACATCACTAAAGCCTATGAGCTTGGTGAGGAAACGGATTTGGCAAAAGTCATGGTCACGCAACAAGTGTCCTCTCTGGGTTTCCAGATGACGCTGAACATCCGTAATAAAGTTTTAAGTGCCTATAAGGATATTATGAATATGCCGGTCTAATCCGGGGTTTCGTTAGGGGAAAGTTATGTCAGAGACTACGATCACATCCGTTCAAACAAGCGTTGATTCGTCACAAGGACAGGTTAAGCAGATGATCAGCAAGGTTCAGAATTTTGTGAATGAACCGAGTGTACAAAGATCACTGCCGACACTTATGGCAGTAATCGTATGTTTTGTGGGGCTTATGGCTTATTTGCTGCTCCAGAAACCATCACGCACAACATTGTACAATTCCTTGCCGGAAGCTGAAAAAATGCGTGTTGTTGACGCTTTGAAAAATGCCGGTGTTGATGTGATGCTTGACCCAACAACGGGTGAGGTCATGGTGCCTACTACGGATTACCATAATTCGCGTATCATGCTCGCTGCACAAGGTCTCCCTGCTTCGGTGCCGGAAGGATATTCTGGGTTGAATGACATGCCCATGGGCACAAGCCGTTCAGTTGAAAGCATGCATATTAAAAATGCTCAGGAGCTGGAATTAGCCCGATCTATTAGTGAAATTGATACTGTTTTGGCTGCACGGGTCCATTTGGCTCTGCCGGAAAAATCAGTATTTGTACGGAGTAATCCCGATCCGACAGCCTCAGTATTTTTGCAACTTGCTCACGGACGCTCACTCGGCAGAACCCAAGTGGAAGCTATTATTCATCTTGTTTCTTCATCCGTACCGGGGCTGAATAAGGAGAATGTGACTGTTATTGATCAAAACGGGGCTTTGTTGTCACGCACGGCGGATGACCCTGACTCAATTCTGTCAGACTCGCAGCTTGAATATAAAATGCGACTTGAGGGTATTTACCGTCACCGTGTTGTCTCGATTTTGACACCAATTGTTGGAGCCGGAAATGTGAATGCGCAAATCAATATTGATTTTGACTTCACCCGTACTGATAGAACTGAGGAAATTGTTGACCCCAATGGTAATGCGTTGAGGAGTGAGCAGAAGACACTTGATCAAACTTCTGATTTAACTGCTAAAGGTATACCGGGTGCAGTAACCAATACACCACCGACAAAGGCCGAGCTTGAAATTGAAGCGGGTCAAGGCGGTGAAGGCGCCGGTGGACAGTTGCAAACACGTTCTACCAGTGAGGTGCGTAACTTTGAGGTGAGTCGTACGGTTTCAACTACCCAGAATCCGCGCGTGCAGATTGAACGTATGTTTGCCTCAGTTTTGGTTAGTGATAAAATGGTTGTAGACCCTGAAACCAATCTGGAAGTCAGACAGCCACTGTCTCAAGAAGAGATTGAGCGTATTGAAACTTTAGTAAAAGACTCAATTGGTTTTGATGATGAACGTGGTGACAGTGTTACTGTAAGAAGTGCAGAGTTTGTTGATACATTGATGGGAGCTGCCACTCCATGGTACGAAAAGTCGTGGTTTGAGGAAGTTTCGCGTCAGATTACAACAATCGTGATTCTTGCTATTGTTGCCCTTGGTGTGATGCGTCCGCTTCTGTCAAGAATTCTTGTGCCAGTTGGTGCCGTACCACCTGGAATGTCTGCAGCAAGCGGTGATGATGATATAGATATTGATACTGTAGAAGTTGGTGAAGGTGAAAGCCTCGAGGATATTAAAGCCAAGCTCAAGCCTAAAAAGGCTGCCATATCCGCTGAAATGCTTGATACCGCTAACACTTATGATGACAAGGTCGCTGTCATTCGTATGATTGTTTCTGATGAAGCTGGCCGTGTGTCTAATGTCTTTAAGAACATGATGCGTCAAGATATGGACAATCTTTAAGATTGGTTGCGTAAGGTATGGAAAGGAGTGCAAGTTATGTCTGAAATTGCTCAAACAGAAATGAATGCTGATGACATCTACTCACAGCTAACTGGAACCCAGAAATCTGCGATTCTAATGATGCTACTTGGCGAGGAAGAAGCCTCAGAAATTCTAAAAAATCTCGGGCCGAAAGAAGTTCAGCATCTAGGTAGTGCTATGTATTCTGTGCAGGGTCTTGATCAGGATACCGTTAACAGAGTGCTTGACGAGTTTCTTGATATTATCAAAGAGCAGACAAGTCTTGGTTTAGGTGCCGGTAACTATATTCGTAATGTGTTGATGAAAGCGTTGGGCGAAGACAAGGCTCAATCTGTATTGAGCCGTATCACCCCCTCTAGCAGTGATCGTCCGATTGAAATCCTAGACTGGATGGATGCCCGTGCAATTTCTGAGCTGATTGTCGATGAGCATCCGCAGATTATTGCCCTAATTATTTCCTATCTTGATTTCTCGATGGGTGCAGATGTGCTCAATCTTCTACCGGATGAACTTCAGCCAGAAATTATCCGCCGGATCGCTACGCTCGAAACGGTTCAACCTGATGCTTTGCGTGAGCTTGAAGATGTGATGCAGAGAAAGTTTAAGGCCAATACAACATTGCGTGCCACTCAGGTTGGCGGTGTAAAAGCTGCTGCAAAAATTATGAACTTTACCAATCAGAATATGGAAGCCCGTATAATGAAAAATATTGGTAAGGACGATAAGACTCTGATGCAATCTATTCAAGAAAGCATGTTCGTCTTTGAGACACTAATCATGTCTGATGATAAATCGCTCCAAACATTATTACGTAATGTTGAGGCAGAACTTATTGTTCTGGCCCTTAAAGGTGCAGACGAAGCTTTGAGAGAGAAATTATTTTCATGCATGTCCAGCCGAGCTGCTGCGAATATAATGGATGAGATGGAAGCGCTTGGCCCAGTTAGACTGGCAGAAGTCCAGGATGCACAAAAGCAAGTTATTGCAGTAGCCAGACGACTGTCTGATGAAGGCACGATCGTTCTAGCTGGTCGCGGTGGAGATGATTTCGTTTAATCCGAACTGTCGGATGAGCGCTTTTGATTGAGTTTTTTTGATGAGTGAACTTTTTGAACAAGATCTGACCCCTTTAGCCCCTCAGGAGATTGAGCGGTTACTAAAGCAGTCGCGTGACGCTGGATTTCACTTGGATGAAAATGCGCCGCGCAAACAGCGTGGGGATTTTAAGAAAAGCAACCTGATCGAAATTGCTCGTGCGGTTTCTGATGAAAAAGATGCAGAGTCTTCACCTACACCTGATAAGAAATTGTCTGGTGAGGCCGTTACCCCTGAAAATGAGGCATCTGTCAGTCAGATCACTTCTTCAGCTGGTGAGAATAACCCTAATGAAACGTATAGCCAAACCGTTGAAGCTGAACAAGTTGAACTGTCACATGAAGAAGCTTTGAACAAAGCTTTTGAGGATGGAAAATCTCGTGGCTATGAAGATGGTCTTACAGCAGGTCAAACGGAAGGCAAAGAACAAGGTAAGGAGCTAGGCCGAATTGAAGGTATGGCTGAAGGTAAGGTAGAGGGGGGCAATGAGGTCGAAGCCCGTTTATCTGCACAAGTTTCTGCATTGGAAAAATTAATTACCAATACGATTAATTCTGAAACCCTTGATGCGGGGTATTTACGTAACCTACTTGGTCAAAAAATTGCCGAGTTAGCTTCTGAGCGCGCAGGCAGTGAAATTACAATTGCGCCTGAAGGGTTTTCTGAAAAAATAGAAAAACTTCTCGATACAGTAAGCCATGCAACAGAAACACCATTTATCTTTCTTAATGGAACGGATTATCAATCCGTCGCCCATTTATTGATTACGCGGGATAGTCTAAAAAAGGCCTCTATTCAAATCGACTCGTCTTTACAACCAGGAGATTTGCGCATTCAAATCGGGCATATTGGTTTGGAAGACAGGCTCACACAACGCCTAGGCCTAGAGGCGAGCGAGACTGAACCAAAAGCCGAGGAAAAGCTGGTTGAAATAGGCGAAACGCTCCAGAAACTTCTGGATGATGATTCTGGCCAGTCAGATGAACAACCCAGCATAAAGTACGAAAAAGACCAAGAAATTGACCTTTCCGACAGCAATGAAGGTGAGGAAAGCTCTGATGAGTAAGCTTATGTCGACCCTGTCAGAAGACTTGGAAAGTTTGACGCTCCGCAAGCCAGTTCTGTTATCGGGTCGAGTCAGCCGTTTTGATGGATCTATGATTTATTGTGACGGGTTTCCTGCTGGTATTGGCGCGTTATGCCATGTCGAGACAGATGGAGAGGAACATGCTGTTGCTGAAATCATCGGGTTTGAGAATGGTAAAAATATTCTGTCTTTGCATGAATTGGGTGCGCGTATAAAAGTCGGTTCGCGTGTCACTTTAGTTGATGAGGGTGACAGCTTAATGGCCGGGGATGCTCTTATGGGGCGTGTGTTTGATGCACTCGGCAATCCAATTGATAATTTACCCGATCCGGTATTAAGCGAAAGCTGGCCGCTATTGGGCAAGAAACTAAATCCTTTATCTCGCGCAACTATTGATAAACCAATGGATGTTGGTGTTCGCGCGATTAACAGCCTTCTCTCTGTTGGGCGTGGTCAGCGCCTCGGTATTATCGCCGGTTCAGGTGTCGGTAAGTCCGTTTTATTGGGCATGATGACACGTTTCACTTCTGCTGATGTTGTAGTTGTTGGTCTGATTGGAGAACGAGGACGCGAGGTTGGCGAATTCGTCCGAACAGTTATGACCGATGAGACCCGAAAGCGCACCATCGTGGTGGCTGTGCCCGCGAACCACTCGCCTTTGCTACGAATTCGAGGCGCATGCCGAGCGACAGCGATTGCAGAATATTTCCGTGATCAGGGCAAGGATGTCCTGCTTATAATGGACTCTCTCACTCGTGTTGCACATGCTCAAAGAGAGATTGGTCTCGCCTTGGGAGAACAACCTACATCAAAAGGCTACCCACCATCAGTTATCTCGCTTATTCCGAGATTGATTGAACGAACAGGGACCGGCATGCCGGGGCAGGGTTCGATTACGTCATTTTACACAGTTCTGGCGGATGGTGATGATGCCAATGATCCGGTAGTTGATACGTCCAGAGCCATTCTTGATGGTCATATACTTCTGTCACGGGATAATGCCCAACTTGGAATTTACCCTGCGGTTGATATTCCATCTTCAATCAGTCGTGTGATGAATGATATTGCCGATGATGAACACCAGTTAGCCGCACGGCAGTTCAGACGATTGGTGTCTCTTTACACTGAAAATAGGGATTTATTCCTAATGGGTGGCTATGTGCAAGGACAGGACCCTGAGCTGGATCTCGCGATAAAATTATGGCCTGATATTATCAGCCTCATAAATCAAAGTGCGTCTGAGAAAG
>NYTN01000063.1 GCA_002683515.1 Rhodobiaceae bacterium | reverse complement strand
TGTTTTATCGAAAAAGGCCGTGTAGATATCATCACATGCGACGGTGAGAGACGATTGCGTACCTATGCCGACGGAAGTCTTTTTGGTATTCCAGAAGTTATGAGCGGGTTAAAATGGTCTGCAATGGCAATTTTTCGGGGCTTTGGAAGCGTTCGTTTATTCCCAAGACAAGTTTTAATGGAAAAAATTGAGGCACTACCAGATGATCATAAAAATTTAATTGTATCTTTGTCATCAAAAGTAACCTTAAAAAAAGCGCACTAAAGTTTTCCTCTTTTGAGTACTATTATCAAGCACTCAAAATCTAAAACTCAGATCTTCTCCTGCGTTTGCGTGTTTTTATTGATAAATTGACGGCTTTTTCTTGAGACCGTCACGTCATTACTCTCAGAGTTTGATTAATAATTTTGTCTTCATTGTTACTAAAAGTTTAAATGGCAATGAAAAACTGCACTGTTCGATAAATTAGATTACCTATTAATTTTTTGTTGCAGGAGGGAAAACTTGTCCCACAAGGTTTATAACGGCAACATCTCAGCTTGGTGCCGTTTTTCTGAGTTACTCTTAATTCCTTATGGCGGGTGGATTATCCTTAAGAACCGACCCGCGCACATTATTTGGGTCAAGTGTCTCAAGTAGAGCCATATGAGCTTTTGATGGGGCCGGTGTCAGCGGCAGAGTGTCGGAAGCTTTGCTTAATTCAAAGCCAGTATTTTCCTGAACCTGCGCGAAACTCACACCAGGATGAAGTGACACAACACGAATAGACTTATCAGGACCATTAAAGTCCATTACACACAAGTCCGAAACAATGATACGTAAATCTAAACCTTTAGGCGGGGTGCCTTTCAAGTAGCGCTCAGGGTTGTATCCAGCCATACAGACAAAATCGACTTCATCCGCCACAAAACTGCGTGTGCTATGATTAGGAATGAAGAAACTGTTGGGATGGTAAATGGAATTCCCCGGAAAGCCTCTGGCACCCAGCATGGCGACTTTCGGCGCGGCGCGGTCACCAATAGATGAAATATTTGCTTGTCCAAATCTATCAAGCTGAACCGGACTGACCATAGAATGCCTGCGCCCACCCCAAAGTGCTGAAAACACCCTGTCATAGTTAGCATAGCCCTCATAAACAGGCTCAGCGTGTCGTTTACCGGGTGGTACAGGCGCGTCGGCATAATAGTTTTCCCCATCAGTGAGTTGCAGAAGCGGATTAAAACTAACTTTAGCTAGGCTCGCACCTAACCGTGGCAAAGGGCCGATACCTGTAGCCATTAACTCTCCATCATCACGCCACGCCTCAGCACATGCATTGATAATCAAATCAGCCAGTGAACAATTGTAATCAGTCATTATGCTCTCCATTATAGCGGCCTAATAAACCGGCTTGGCGATAGCACCAATTGTGTCAGCCCCACCAACAGCGTCGACATAATCCGCATGAGTGCTTAACAAATAAGCTGTTTTATATGCATCCCAAGCTTCAGGTGAAGCCGCACCTTCGACATAGCTTTTGATATGCTTCAAATCCAAATGATAATCCGGCGCAGCACTTGTAGGATGCGCTCCAAACGGCGTTTCAGTAACAGCCGTAATTCTGGCGCGTTCTACAAGTGCAAAACGGGCATTAGTCGGTATATCCAATTCAGACGTCATAACAATTTTTTCTACGCTCGCATAAGTATGAAACGCGGCGCGGGAAAACAACTCATCGAAAAATGGGTCGGGTGACATGGTGAGGATGTTTCCTTTTACGTCCGAGCGATGAGCATGTATCAGCGCCGCATCAAGATTAATTGCCGGCATGGCAACGAATGTTTCACCATCCTCATAAGGGCTATCAATAAGCTTAAAGCCCGGTTGATTAATAATATCTGTACCGATGCCGATACGGGTCGGCAGAAACGGCAAATCCATCGCTGCGGCACGTAAGCCCCAATGCAGCATACCTTCATCCAATTCCCAGACTTCAATCTGTCCCGATTGACGAGCTGCCCGAAAATGTGGATCAAGCGGATACTGGTCAAGACTGACAAAAGCAAAAATCAACCTTTTAATTTTACCTGCGGCGCATAAGAGCCCAACATCCGGCCCTCCATAAGAAACTAGCGTCAAATCTTTAAGGTCGGATTTAAGTATCTCACGAACCAGCGCCATGGGTTTCCTTCGTGTCGCCCAGCCACCAATACCTATTGTCATCCCATCTTCCAATCGGCTGATTATCTCGGATGGTGTTTCTACTTTACTGAAATCATCGCTTGGTTCTGTGCTCACCGGATGCTCCTTTAGTTTTTTGTTCAACAGTTACATTCCAAAAAAAAAGAAGTATGCTGAAAGACATTCTTGACTTAGAGTGGTTAACAAAACTTCTCACTACAATCAATCAGAATGCCGTTTTATTTACTGTCGTATAGCGATAACAAATTTGCTGGACACTTCTGACAGCATTTTGCGCACGCTCTATCACGGACTCACCCAACAGAATGGCATTCTCTTGAGGTATCTCAACACTCATCTTACAATGAAACGGCAGTGCCGCCACAAATCCGGGTAAATCAAAACCACCTTCCCCAGCAAGAGATCGTTGCGCCGAGGCTTCTTCGTCCCTCGTCAGATGGGGTTCAAGAGGCGCATCGCAAATCTGAGCGAAGAGAATAAAGGCATCCGGCGCGGCTTTCAAATCTTCCAGCGCCGCCCCTGAGCGCATGAGATGGAGTAAATCAATATTCACGCCGACCTCATATGGTCTATCCGCTAGGCGCACTAGTGCCAAAGCATCATCCAACGACACAATTTGAGAGGCAGGAAAAAACTCTACAACGACTTTTAATCCTTGTTGCTGAGCCATTTCGGCAAATGTTAGAAAATTATCCTCACGGCGTGCATCATCGCGGTCATAAACTAGGGCGTTGACAAATTCAGCTTCCAAAAAGGCTGCGCATTCCAGCCTGGGCTGGAAATCCTTGACGTCTGTTCGCCCACCCAGTGTGAAAGGATAAGCTACATCCAGTTTTACAGATGCTGCTTGCATTGCTGCTTTGAGTTCACGTTGCTCAGCGGAGTTACCAATCAGATTAAACTCAGGCATGCGTGGCAACACATCAAGCGACTGCATAAATAGGCAAAAGCTCTCACATTGTGTCGCCTCCGCCGCCCGAACCAAATCTATTGGGGTCGCATCGATGATGGTGAGATGATCAAGCGCCAGTTTCATAGAGATAGAGGCACGCTATAATTTTTTGCTTCTCAACTTAGTCATTTGAACCCGACATATGCCGAGCAGCTATATAACCGAATGTCAAAGCCGGACCAATTGTAACCCCCGCACCCGGATAGCTTTCACCCATAGAAGATGCTGCATTATTCCCAATCGCATAAAGCCCATCGATTGGCTCGCCGTTCTTCTTAATGACTTGTGCTTTGTCATTGGTCAAAAGACCGCCATTAGTCCCAATATCTCCAGGATAAATAGGCATGGCGTAATAGGGCCCTTTCGACAGAGGGCGCAAATTCGGATTAGGTTGTTGGCGTGGGTCACCATACATGCGGTCATAGGCGGCCTCGCCTCGATGAAAATCAGGATCGACACCTTTTTCGGCATTTTCGTTAAAGCGCATCAACGTTGCGGCCAGAGCGGAGGTATCAACATCAATTTTTTGAGCCAATCCCTCAATTGTACCGGCTTTTTTCAAAATCGATCTTATGCCTTTTTTATGTAACCAGTTTGGTACAATCGGATAAAGCGGCCCCATCGGGAATGTCTGACGATACTTATTGTCAAAAATCATCCAGCTTGGGGAACTGTCGCCATGCTCTTTATGGCGACGTGCCATATCCTGCCCTGTGACGTGATAAGAGGCCGCCTCATTGAGATAACGTTCACCCTTTTGGTTAACCATGATACAGCCCGGTAGAGCGCGTTCAATGGTTGATAGTCTGCCTCTGTCTTCGCCAGGGATATAAAATACAGGTGCAGCCCATGTAGACTGCATATTCATGGTATCCGCATCAATCGCCATTCCTGCCCGAATGCTGTCTCCCGTGTTGGAGGTAACACCACCAGAATACGGAGCGTTTGGATAAAGCGGGAGGTTTTCTTCACGCATTTGGGCGTTTTTTTCAAAACCACCGGCAGCCAAAACAACACCTTTTCGAGCTTTTACCCTTATATCCTGACCTTTGTGATTAACAACGGCACCTTCGACCTTGCCACCGGTCTCAATAAGTTCCACCAATGGCGACTCGAGCCAAAGCGGGACATTTTTTTCATTCAGTGCCATCCGCAAACCACCTGCCAGAGAATTACCCAATGTAAGTCGGCGGTCTTTTCGTGATGTGAAACGGAAAGGTAAATCCAGCCAGTAACGCGCAAGGCTTTTGACCAAGCCGGTAAACCAGCCTGGTTGACGATAGAGAATGGCGTGGGTCTCATCAAAGTGCCAATTAAGATAACCAAACAGACTTGCCGCAGGATTGGCAAAGCGAAGCGTACGCACATCTTTGCCTAAATCACGCCCGTGCAAAGGTAATGGCATATGAGTCCGGAAGCCTTCAGGCGACCCGCCAGGGTTTTCAGCATGATAATCCGGATAAGGAAAGGCAAGATAATCTACTGGTGTATTGTCAACGAGCCATTTTAACATGGGCGCGGCCTGATCGATATAGGCACGGATGTTTTCATCTGGAACATTATCCGCAGACAAGGCACGGATGTATTTATAAGCATCGTCTAGATTGTCATCAAATCCCGCCTCTTTAGCAATGTGACTGCCAGGAATCCAAATACCTGCGCCGGAAGTTGCGGAGCTACCTCCCCAGAGTGGCGCTTTTTCTATTATTAAAACATCATTTCGGTTGCTTGATGCAACCAGAGCATTCAACATGCCCCCCGCGCCTGAACCAACAACCAAAACATCTACTTCTTTATCCCATCCCTCTGCCATTGGTCAGAATCCTCTCCGTTATCTTTCCAAAACTAAACCGCATTTAATACCGTTAATCGAACGGGAACGATTAAAGCCTGAACCCAAAAAAATAGCAACGTGACAAGTTGAGCATGTTCAGTTTAACTAGATATCCTAGACCTTTGAAAATGTAGATTTAAGGGTGAGTAAGTTAAGGTGGTAAATATGCGTATAGAAATAGACACAAGCTCACCTGTGCTTGTGACGGGGGCAACAGGGTTTTTAGCTGGATGGGTGGTTAAACAACTTGTCGATGCAGGGGCAACCGTTCACGCAACAGTTCGAAGCCCTGAAGATAACGCCAAATGTGGTCACCTCAAAACCTTGTCGAATACTGGTAAAGGCAAAATAATTTTGTTCAAAGCAGATTTGCTGGAAGATGGAAGTTATGCAGAAGCTATGAAAGGCTGCCGGGTCGTTATCCATACTGCCTCACCCTTTATTACCAATTATAATGATGCGCGAAAAGATTTGATAGAACCTGCAGTTCGCGGCACAAAAAATGTTCTCAACACAGTTTGTTCAACGCCAAGTGTTGAAAGGGTTGTGCTGACAAGTTCATGCGCTGCGATATGTGGCGATACGATTGACTGTCAGGATGTTCCTGACGGCATATTGACTGAAGATGTATGGAACACAACGTCCTCCGAGACACATCAACCCTATTCTTTTTCCAAGGTTAGTGCAGAAAAAGCGGCTTGGGAAATTGCTGACACGCAAGATAAATGGCACTTGGTTGTTATAAATCCGGGATTCATTATCGGACCTTCGCTCTCCGGTCAGTCGACCTCAGCGACTCACGATTTAATTAGTGGCATGGGAGACGGGCGAATGAAATCCGGTGTGCCAGCCATTCAAATCGGCACTGTTGATGTACGCGACGTTGCAGATGCACATATTCGTGGCGCATTCCTGGACGATGCAAGCGGCAGGCACATAGTTTTCAAAGATGTTGTTTCATTTCTCGATCTCGCCTTAATGTTATCAGATAAATTTGACGCGAATTATAGCCTCCCCAAAAAAGAATTCCCAAAATGGCTTGTATGGCTCATCGGGCCATTGGTGGATAAAACATTCTCACGTAAAATGATTTCCAAAAATTTTGGACACCCATGGCGTGCCGATAATTCAAAATCCATCAGCGCACTTGGTCTTAGCTACAACTCGCTCAAATCCTCCATGGAAGAAATGTTCCAGCAAATGATTAATCAAAAACGGTTTTAGATATATGAATAGCCCTAACCCTCACAATCCGCCCTATCCAACAAGACGATATGCTTGGTTTGTCGTTTTTATTCTTATTATCGCATCTCTAGTTGCTTTTATGGATCGCCAGATTGTAGCCATAGTCGTTGGCCCCATGCAACGTGACCTTGGGGTGGGAGATACACAAATTGGTTGGCTGTACGGCATCCATGCTCTGTTTTATGCCTTTGCCGCTATCCCAATTGCCGGTCTCGCAGATACCAGAAGTCGAAAGCACATCATCGCGGTCGGAATATTTTTCTGGTCGTTAATGACGGTCATCTGCGGATTGACCAAAAACTATTCGCAGATATTTCTTGCCCGCATTGGAGTTGGTGTTGGTGAAGCAACCCTCACGCCATCCACCACTTCTCTTATTGGCGATTATTTCCCTCGTGAAGATGTACCCCTTGCAATGAGT
>NYTN01000062.1 GCA_002683515.1 Rhodobiaceae bacterium | reverse complement strand
GTGGCGAAAGCTGGGCATCTTTAGCTTTCATAAGAAAAGCATCAATGCCACCGACATGCTCTACAGTACGAAGCGCATGAGCGCTAATCCGGAACTTTAGGGCTTTGCCTAGCTTTTCACTCGGCAAGCTGACCTGCTGTAAATTAGGAAGAAATTTACGCCGTGTTTTATTGACAGCGTGACTCACATTATTGCCTGACATAACAGCTTTGCCGGTTAATTCACAAACACGAGACATTGTTTTCTCCAGAAAAGGCTTTACACGTTATTTCCAACGCATTGGTTCCAAGGTGGGTTTTATATGGGGGAGTTCACTCTCAGTCAAGCCCCTCTATGACCTACATAGAAAAAACCTGAACGTAAGAGAAATCAACTCAATAAGAGAATAAAAAAAAACCGGTAGCAGCTTACTTAAAAGGGATAGGTAGAAGTTTTATGGTGTTGCTACCGGGGGTTAAATAGCAATCTATTTGGAGATAATATCCTAGAAAATTGCTTCAACTATCAAACACGTTTGATCACTTAAACGTGAGTTATTTCCCACTCTTTGATTTCAAAAATATAAGAATCAAACCATAAATTTGAAGCTTGGATGACGCTAAGCTTGTGAAAACACACTACATTTAGTCGTGAACGAATGGGGAAGTGCTACTATGTAAGTGATTCGGACACGTTATGTTCATTATATGTTCTTTCGTCATTATTTTTTTTAGTTTTGCCGTCATCAAACTTGCAAAATCTACCCTCCTGTGAACAGATTGTGTTTCATGTCTTGTTATTCATCTCATGCGTCGAGTCCTGTCACTGCTGTACTTGGCCCCACCAATACAGGCAAAACCCACTTAGCTATCGAACGAATGCTCGGTTATGAAACCGGCATGATTGGGTTTCCCCTTCGACTACTGGCGCGGGAGGTGTATGACCGAGTTGTTAAACTCAAAGGTGCGGGGCAGGTCGCACTTATTACGGGCGAAGAAAAGATATTACCGCCTGACCCGGCTTATTATATTTGTACTGTTGAGGCTATGCCGATTAGCAAACCGGTTGATTTTATGGCGATTGATGAAGTTCAACTTGCGGCAGATGCCGAGCGCGGGCATATTTTTACAGACCGCTTGCTACATGCGCGCGGCAATCAAGAAACCATGCTTTTGGGTGCAGCGACTATGGTTCCAATGATAAAACAGCTTCTTCCCAAGGCTCATATTATCTCTCGACCGCGGCTGTCCACACTAAGCTATGCCGGGTCCAAAAAACTTTCCCGCCTCCCCCGTCGCACCGCCATAACCTCTTTCTCAGTTGACAGTGTTTATGCGATTGCCGAAGTTGTGCGCCAGCAAAAGGGGGGCGCAGCAGTTGTTATGGGAGCACTCAGCCCACGCACAAGAAATGCACAAGTCGATATGTATCAGTCTGGAGAAGTTGACTTTATGGTCGCCACGGATGCGATTGGCATGGGACTCAATATGGATGTAGATCATGTCGCATTTGCACAAACCCGCAAATTTGACGGAAGAAACCACCGCGAACTCTTGGCCGCGGAACTTGCACAAGTTGCAGGACGCGCCGGGCGCCATATTGCTGACGGAACTTTTGGTGTGACGGGTGAAATGCCGGCATTTGATGAAACACTGGTTGAGCAGATTGAAAACAACTCATTTGAGCCGATACGTCGGTTGATGTGGCGTAACCCTAATTTGGACTTTTCCTCGGTCGAAGCCTTAAAAATTTCTCTTGAAGCACCCCCTCCCAACAAGGGGCTGATACGTGTTCCCATTACAATTGATATGCAGGCGCTAAATATGATGACATCTGACCCCTCCATCAAAGACCGTGCGGAGGACGAAAATAGCATTCGACTGCTCTGGGAAGTGGCGCAAATCCCTGATTTCAGAAAAACAATTATCGGGGAACACGCCTCCATTTTAGGCGAGATATTTTTATTCCTATCAGGCGATCAAGCTACCCTACCTGCAAAGTGGATAGAGGAACGTATTGCACGGTGTGATCGAACTGACGGCGATCTTGATACGCTCGGCTCTCGGCTTGCACATATCCGTACTTGGACTTATGTCACCCAGAAAAGTGGGTGGGTCGAAAACCAGCGTCAATGGCAAGCCCAAGCACGGCAGGTAGAAGACAAACTTTCTGATGCCCTGCACCAAGGCTTGATGAAACAATTTGTGGACACAAGGTCATCCATTTTATTAAAACGATTACAGGGCCGCGACGAAGCAAAGGCTGAAATTGATGCTGTAGGTGATGTTCATGTTGAAGGTGAATATGCAGGACGCATTGAAGGATTACATTTTGCTAAAGATAATCGTATGACCAATTCCCCGCCTCGCACTGTGAGAGCCGCTATCGAAAAAGTCGTTGGACAAGAACTTCGCAACCGCGCTAGCGAACTTGCGGCATGTCCGGATGATGAATTAAAACTCACTGAACAGGGCGAAATCTTCTGGCATCAATCCTGTATTGCCAAACTTGTTGCCGGACGAGACATGCTATCACCTGACATCAAATTACTGGCTGATGAGAGCCTTGTCGGCGCACCGCGCAATCAAATAGAAGCAAGGCTCGCCATTTTTGTAAGGCATTATTTAGATAAATTACTTGAGCCACTTATTACCATGAAAAATGATGAGAGCCTGAACGGTTTAGCGCGAGGCTTAGCATTTCAAATTGTTGAACATGGGGGGCATATTCCCCGTGCCAACATAGCTGAAACACTGTCGGATATAGGCCAAACTGAACGCGCTGGATTAAGAAAGCTCGGCCTACGTTTTGGGACTTATGACATTTTCATGCCCGCACTTTTAAAACCTAGCCCTGCTCGTGGACTGGCTATGCTCTGGTCTTATTTTAACAACCGCAAAGCCGGTGAAGATTTAGCACTCGCACCGACACCGGGATTAACCTCCTGTATGCGCCAGAGCGAACTCCCTCTGGGGTTTTACCGATCTCTGGGTTTCAGAGTTTATGGAAAACGTGCCATTCGGCTGGATATGCTAGAAAGATTGGCTGATCTTATTCGTAAAGCTATTGAAGCTAATGACAGAGGTAATGAATTTGAAATATCAGCGGATATGGTTTCCTTAATGGGATGCAGTCATAATGAAATGGCAGATATTCTTAAAGGGCTTGGATATGGCTCAAAACCAAAACCGCAATCAGAACCCCAATTACCCGAAGAACATACCGAAAATAACGCTAATAAAAATAATGAAGACGAAGTAGCGGCTGAAATTGAAGCACTAGAAACAGCGGATGAAGGCAATTTAAAAACTGTAACCCACCTTTGGTATCCTAAAAAGCGACCCACTCATAAAGCTAAACCAAGAAAAAAGACACAAAACAATAAACCTGCCGGCAAAAAATCCGAGTATCAAACGGCCACCAGACATCACAAATCAACATCTAATAAAAACTTAAATAAAAATTATGAAAAGAAAATAGATCCAAACTCACCCTTTGCCGTTCTCCAGAGCCTAAAGGATAATAATAAGTGAGCAATATGACGGAGTTAGATAGCCTCAGAGTTGATAAGTATCTCTGGTTTGCACGATTCTTCAAAACCCGGTCTTTTGCTACGAAACATGCTAAGGGGGGGCGTATCCGCTGCAATGGAAACAAAATAAAAAAATCAAGCGACACGATAAAAGTTGGCGATATCCTCACCTTTGCTCAGGGCAATCAGATACGTGTTATCCGTGTGCTCGATTTGGGAACCCGTCGGGGGACGGCCAATGAAGCGCAAAGCCTCTACGAAGACATTACACAAAAAGAAGACGCAGATGAGAACAATAGCGATAAACTTCTTGCCAAATTGTAAAAATGACAATATTTCAACTTCATGTTTAATCGCCTTAAAAATCTATTTGATAGTGTTGAAGTGACACCGAAGACGGATGATACTTTATCTTTAGCAGCTGCTGCATTGTTGACCCACGCCGCTCGGCTGGACGGCCAAACAGATGGCATTGAAATTGACACATTGCGTCAAATTCTTCAGGACGGCTTCAGTCTTTCCAAAGATGAAACTCAAGAATTGATGATGCTTGCTGATACGCTCGAGTCCGAGGCCAATGATTTGTATCAATGGACTAAGGTCATTAATGCGCATTACGAACTTCCTCAGAAAGTTGTTCTGATTGAAAAGCTTTGGATGGTTGTTCTTTCGGATGGCAGACTTGATGATTTCGAAGCAAACTTGCTTCGTCGCATTTCGGGGCTTATACATGTTCCCGACATAGAAACTGGAGCTGCACGGCAAAGAGCGGCGATAAACCTAGGCCTTAAACAGCCGGATTGACCACCGATACGACAATAAGAATGGATAAAGCATGACTTATATTGTGACTGATGCCTGCATTAAGTGTAAATACACAGATTGTGTTGAGGTTTGCCCTGTTGACTGTTTTTACGAAGGTGAAAACATGCTAGTCATCAGTCCCGATGAATGTATTGATTGCGGTGTTTGCGAACCTGAATGTCCGGCGGAAGCCATTAAGCCAGATACTGAAGACGGCTTGGAAAAATGGCTTGAAGTGAATACTAAATTTGCAGATATCTGGCCAAATATAACACTCAAAAAAGATGCACCTGCTGATGCAGATGATTTTTTGAAACAAACGGATAAGTTTGATAAGTTTTTCAGCGAGACTCCTGGTGAGGGCGACTGAATGCGATTTTTTTATCAGGCAGATAAGATTACTCAATTGGCAACCGGGAAAAGGTAAAAGGATCAAAAGACAATGGCGACAACCAAAAAATCAACCTCAAAAACTGCTGCTAAAAAAACTGCTGCTAAAAAACCTGCTGCAAAAAAACCTGCCGCTAAAAAGCCTGCTTCTAAAAAGCCTGCTGCTAAAAAACTTGCTGCTAAAAAACCTGCTGCTAAAAAACCTGCTGCTAAAAAACCTGCTGCTAAAAAACCTGCTACTAAAAAACCTGCTGCTAAAACCGCTACTAAAAAGTCAGAAGCTAAAGCGCCTGCCAAAAAACCAACTACCAAACCGCCTGTTGCCAAGAAAACGACTGCTAAAGCAACTGCTCGGAAACATGCCGACAAAAAGCCAGTATCCAAAGCACCGGCCAAAAAACCTGCCGTTAAAAAAGCGCCAGCAAAAACAGCGCCTAAGGCTCCTGCTAAGGCTCCTTCAAAAGCCAGACAAGTTGACCGGAAGGCTGCTAAAGGGTTTCGTGTAAATGAATTTATTGTTTACCCGTCACATGGCGTTGGTCAAATATCTGAGATTTCCAACCAGCAATTCGGAGATGCAGAGCTTGAGCTGTTTGTCATTAGTTTTGAAAAAGAAAAAATGACGCTTCTTTTGCCACTTGATAAAGCGGTTGAAAACGGCATGCGTAAGCTGGCTGACAAAACCATGATGACAGGAGCAATGAAAACCCTGCGAGGGCGTGCACGCATCAAACGCACCATGTGGAGCCGCAGAGCGCAAGAATATGAGGCAAAAATCAATTCAGGCGATTTAGTCGCAACGGCAGAAGTAGTTCGTGATCTTTACAGGAATGAAAACCAGCCTGAACAGTCTTATAGCGAGCGTCAACTTTATGAGTCGGCTCTTGACAGAATGGCACGTGAGGTTGCCGCCATTAACAAAACAGAACTTGAAGTTGCTACAGCCAAACTTGAAGATGTGTTATCTAATGCAACAACCAAAACTAGTGCTGCTGACGATTCTTCTGAAGAAGAATAATAATATTCATATCAATGAAGTTTTAAAAATATAAATAAAATTTTTTCCTGATCCCCAATTTTTAGTGAACCAGTCTCCATTTCTTTGCGTAAAGGAAAATAGGAGAAAATAATGACCCATATTGATACGCAAGAAACACTCGCAGCTAACAGAAGATATTTCAAAGGTGCCATGAAAGTGCCTCTCCTTGAGCAGGAGCATGAACTTGAACTGGCCCGCCTCTGGCGTCAGGATCAAAATGAAAAGGCTCTGCATGAGCTTACATCTGCCCATCTTCGTCTGGTCATTGCGATGGCTACAAAGTTCCGCCATTATGGGCTACCCGTGGGCGATCTTGTCCAAGAGGGTAACATTGGTCTTATGCAAGCTGCCGATAGATTTGACATTGAACGCGGTGTGCGTTTTTCGACCTATGCTTCATGGTGGATTCGTGCATCTATCCAAGATTTTATTTTAAGAAATTGGTCAATAGTGCGAACTGGCACAACTGCTGCTCAGAAATCCCTTTTTTTCAACCTCCGCCGCCTTCGCGCTCGTATTAATGATGGCGGTCAAAATAACATGACACATGAAAGTCGTCTATTTATCGCCAAAGAACTTGGTGTGAGACTTGAAGATGTGGAAACCATGGAAGGTCGTCTATCCGGGAACGACAGAAGCCTGAATGCGCCGATGTCAGAAGCGGATGGAGAAGCCAACAGCTTAGAATGGCAAGACCTGCTGGTTTGTGATGGCCCCCTACCCGACGACGTTGTCAGCGAAGATAAAGACAGCGAAGTGCGTCGGAACTGGATCAAAGAAGCCATGGAAACCCTTAATGAACGTGAATATCGTATTATTTCCGAACGTCGCTTAGGTGAAGAAAATGTAACCCTTGAATGTCTAGGTGTAAAGCTGGGCATTTCAAAAGAGCGGGTGCGCCAAATTGAACATCAGGCTCTTGATAAGTTGAAGCATGCATTGACTAAGACAACTAATGGCGACCCGGTTGGATCAGGCTTGCTTCCATAAGTTAAAATACTTGCGCGTCGGTGATAATTTTTACTTTTGTTCCCGTAACAAGATCCTCGCTAGCGCCTAACCCGTTTAAAACCCTAAACATTTCTTCTGGTGCTTCCACACCTTTCATCTGTTTAACAAAATTCTGAAACCTGTCATCTTCTCTGACTGTAAGTATTTTAATTTTTAAAGGTCTAAGCTTTCCTGCTTCTCCTATAGTAAGTTTTTTGAAACCTCTTGCGGTAGCCTTAAACCCTTCATCATAGCCCTCAAAGGCATAGGCCGGACTTTGCATTACAAACCTGTAGACTTTCCCCTCACCAGCATGTAATACAACCAGCCGCGATATTTTGTCCGGTTGCTCATGGATTGCTGTCACTCCATCTAGATTTGAGTTTATCTCACTAATATCTCTGAGGCTTAACCCTTCAGCCCAGATGTCAGTTAGATAAGCATTTGTTGATTGATCGGCATCTGCCATATCAAATTTTATAATAGCTCCCTCTGGGCCTTTGGCAAAAATAGCCTGAGGACTATTAATCAACTTAAAACTGTTCGGAACTGAAAAGCTAAACCTTAATAACGGGTGCAAAAAATCTTGGCCACGAATAAAGCCTTCATCTGGCGCATCGCCATAAAGCATGCCATCAATAGCCGCCAAATGCGTTGCCCGTCCATGATTACGTCGCCAATTAGAATTCACAACAAGTCTCTCAGCAATTTTATGGGCTTTTGATACCCTGTCGCCTGTATTGGGATGAGTTGAGAACCAGCCCGGCACGGAATTGCCTCCACTGAGCCTCGCCTCGCGTTCACTTAGTCTCCCCATGGCGGCGAGAAAATCACCCCCTGCATAAGGATCATAGCCAGCACGATAGAGAGACTGAACACCTAGCCTGTCTGCTTCATATTCTTGCTTACGACTATAACTAGCCATCAATCCTGTCGCACCAATATCTATAATTTGGGTCGCAACGCGGCTGTTCAATACATTGCCTAGGACCTTAGCAAGTACCGCCGCGCCAATGGAAGTTCTTTGGCGTTCAATACCATGCGCAGCTGTAACGTGGGCAATTTCATGCCCAATAACTGCAGCCACTTCAGCTTCATTATTGGCTAGAGCCAGCAGCCCCCGTGTAACGTAAGTAAAGCCGCCTGGCATAGCAAAAGCATTCACCTGCGGACTATCAAGAACAGTAACCCGATATTTCGACTCCGGGTCATTAGAAGATTTGGCAATCTTTAGGCTCAGACCCGCCACATAACTGCCAATTTCAAAATCCTCATAAACTCCTCCAAAGGCACGAATAATTTTTTTATGATCGGGATGATTTATAGAATTTGGCTTTTGCGCAGAAACCTGATTAAAAGGTGCACAAGCTGTGAGTGATGAAATAGAGATAATGAGGCCAAGAAGTTTTGGCAATAATGTCACAAAAATACGTTTATTGGTCATAATCCTCGACACTATCATAAAACAAAAATCAACATCGTTGAGAGTCTTAGTTATAAGTTAAGTTAATCATTCAAGTAATAAAAAAAGGATTTTCAAAAATAAGACTTTTAAAAAAAGAACGATATTTATAATTTTTAAATATCAAAGGTCTTTTAAACTTAAAAAAATAAATAACCCCTCGTGAGCACTACGTGCCAAACTGATTGAAAGAAGAGTGACTTAAAGTATATGACCAGACTTTAAAGCTTCCACCTCGTCATCACTGAACCCCCAGCCTTGAAGAGCCGTGTCATTATGTTGTCCGGGTGTCACTGGTGCGCCTTGGATTGCGCTGGGTGTTCTGCTGAAACGAGGCGCCACATTTGGCTGTATCACCCCATTTCTCACAATTAGGGTTTCTCGGTCTTTGTTATGTGGATGCGAAATGGCTTCATCCAGTGTTAAAACAGGCGCATAACACACATCGGTACCACTCAGAATTTCATCCCATTCATCGCGTGTTCTGGTTTTAAAAATATCGGCTAATTTGTTTGTTAGGTCTCGCCAGTTTGCCGCCTCATGCTGGTGGTCAAAATCTTTATCAGATAGTCCGACAAGTTCCCTCAATTCCGCATAAAATTGTGGTTCAATGGAACCGATAGAAACGAATTTTCCATCTAACGTCTCGTAAGTATTATAATAATGCGCACCCCCATCAAGCATATTACTTTCTCGTTGCGGCTTGTATAAGCCCTGCGCCATAAAGTTAAAAAAGAAAGTCATCAGAGAGGCTGAGCCATCGGTCATTGCGCAATCAATCACCTGTCCTCTACCTGATCTCTCAGCCTCAAAAAAGGCAGCACACATACCCATAGCCAAAAACATAGCACCCCCGCCAAAATCACCAACCAAATTAAGCGGCGGCATTGGTTTATCAGCGGGGCCAATAGCTGCCAGAGCGCCGGTAAGAGAAATATAGTTTATATCGTGCCCAGCAGCCTGGGATAGCGGGCCTGTCTGACCCCAACCGGTCATGCGTCCATATACAAGTCTCTTATTAACCGTAATACAGTCATCCGGGCCTAACCTAAGGCGTTCCATAACTCCGGGACGGAATCCTTCAATCAGCCCATCAGCTTCGGTAACCAGCCGCATCATAGCGGCATGGCCTTCTGGTGTTTTCACATCAAGCGTAATAGATTTACGTCCACGTGAAGCTATATCTGACAGCGTGGTTTTTTCTGCACCCTTTCGGTGTATGCTTAAAATCTCTGCACCCATATCGGTAAGGAGCATGGATGCATAAGGGCCAGGGCCAATGCCAACAAATTCGATAATTCTTAATCCGCTTAACGGCCCCTGCCCCATCTGAACTTTCCTTCTATTTGGCTTTTGTGACCAACCAGTTTGACCGATTTGATTAGTATTAACCCACAGGTGTTACCAAGGCCCAAGTAGCATAACAAACCCATATGGCTGGTAGCACCATCAACCCTGACGCCGGACGCGATACATCACGTAAAACTCCAGTTAGATATGACGACCATACGATACAAAATAAATTACCAGTAAGGACCAAAAAAGGAGCACTAAAACCAATTGTGAAAACCGGATAGGACAAGCAAAAAATTGTGAATGCCAGAACCTCGCCTGCTTTGCGTTTGGCATTGGTCTCTTTTGCTGAGGCCAGCAACCAAAATGCACTCGCCATACCGAAAAATAAAACTGTCCAGACCAAACCAATAATCCCGCCCGCCGGCAGATAGTTCGGACCTTCAGTAAAAGAAGCATTGCCGCCTTCCCAGCCAATTTGCGTAATAAGTCCGTTAATGATGATTGTTGCGCTCACAAAAACTGTAACGCATATAATCCAATTCTTAAGATTTCTCTCAAAATTTATCTTTTCCATCAATTACCCCAAATTATTTTGAATAAGCCTAGCCTGTTACCTTTAAAAAAACTATATCAAGGACATGAGCAACAAAACCAAAATACCTCCTGCACCCCTCACTTGCTATGACAATCTTGAGGGTACGCTCAGCTATACATGGTCATTACTTGCTCGTGGCGTGAAAGATCGCAAATCTGCCTTTCATACCCCAACCGTTGCAACCAACGGCGCAGATAATACCCCGCAACTTAGAACCGTTGTTCTTCGTGGCTGTGATGTTGAACAACAGCGCCTACGATTTCACACGGATAAACGCTCCGCTAAGGTTCTGGAATTGGGAAAAAATCCAACCGCGGCAATCCATTGCTATGATGCCAGTTTAAAAGTTCAACTTCGCCTTGGTGTTGAACTCAAACTGATTGACGGATCAGGATTTGATGAGGCTTGGACGGCTACCCGCCCTATGAGTCGGGAATGCTATCAAGTCACCACTTCTCCTGGCAGTACAATTGATAATCCTTATGACGCACTTTTCGATTCCGACGCCACTCAAAATGGTAAGATTAATTTTGCCCCAATCGCAGCTGAAGTTAAAACAATCGAGTGGCTTTACCTCGCAGCAAAAGGTCATAGACGCGCCTATTTTGATCTCACTCAAACACCTGTAATAATGAAATGGTTAGTTCCTTAAAGAATGTTTTTTTAAGTTACCTATCCATTTTTCACTGATTTTAAATTCACAAGGAGATAATCGATGAAATCAACATCGTTCACATTTTACCCTTTTTTATTAGCCTTATGTCTATTTAGCCTGCCACTTTCCAATCAAGCTGGCGCAGAAGATTATCCGACAGGCGACGCGGCTGCCGGAGCCAAAGTATTCAAAAAATGCAAATCCTGTCACATTGTTGGCGCAGGGGCTAAAAACCGTGTCGGGCCGCACCTCAATAATATAATCGGTCGTAGTCTCGGTACTGTTGATGGCTTCAAATATTCCAAGGGACTAATGGCTTTTGCAACTGAAAACCCGATTTGGACAGAAAGCTTACTAGACGCTTATCTTTTAAATCCACGTAATGTTATTAAAGGTGGACGTATGGCATTTGCCGGTCTTCGAAAAGAAAAAGATCGACACAATGTTATTGCTTATCTCAAAGAAGCATCAGCTGAGTAATATTACACCTTAGAATTCTCAAACTGAACGCCATTTTTTAGAGAGCCAGTATTTTGGATTAGTTCATATGTTTGCATATGTTTTCAAACTATTTTAAATAATTAACTATTATAATTTATAAAGAGTTTACATGACGCAGACTGTTATCTGCATAAAATGGGGTACACGTTACGGGTCGGAATATGTAAACCGCATGAACCGTGCCATTAAACGATATAACAAACGTCCCACACGACTTGTATGCTTCACGGATAACGTGACAGGCATAGATGAAGATGTAATTACCCGAGACATCCCGCCCGTCAATTTACCAGATTATGAGCACAGTCCTCCCTTCAGGAAAGTATCCCTATGGCAGTATCCATTAGGCGACTTGGAAGGAGATGTTCTTTATCTGGATTTGGACATAGTCATTTGCGGAGATGTAGACCGCTTTTTTGATTATGAACCGGGGGAATATTGCGTTGCAGAAAACTGGACTCAGATTGGCAAAAACATTGGCAACACATCTTGCTATCGTTTTCCTGTGGGTCGCTACAAGCATATCTTTGATGATTTCAATGCTGACCCTGCAAAAATTGAAAAGAAATACGGCATCTCTCAAAAATATATCAGTGATGTTGTCGGTAAAATGGTTTACTGGCCCGCAGATTGGGTGGTGAGTTTTAAACACACCATAATGCCCCCTTGGCCATTAAATTTCTTCAAAACAGCCATGCCTGGACCAAATACATCAGTTGTTGCCTTTACCGGCAAACCCGATCCTGACGAAGCAATGATTGGGGAATGGCCAGTTGAGGGAGAGCACTGGAAAAAAATCTATAAATTCACGAAACCGTGTCCATGGATTGAAGACTACTGGCTTGATAAATAACCACCCTGACATGTCGGACGTTACCATATTAGACGCTACAGGTTTAAAGTGCCCTTTACCTGTCTTGAAACTCCGCAAGGCTCTCGAAAGTTTATCCGTTGGAGAGAAAATCATACTCTACGCCGATGACCCCGTAGCACCCTTGGATGTGGAACATTTCTGCAAGACTGCAGGACATGATTTACTTGATGCTAATCAAAAAGAAAACTTTGTAGAGTTTACGGTTTCAAAAAACTAAAGAGATTTCAAGATTTCTTGTTGTTCATTTTTAAAGCCGCACATCACAAGCTTTTTACCATCATCAAAAACTGGACGCTTCATCAAAGCCGGTTCAGTCATCACCAAAGATGCTGCATTCGTTTCATTCAAACTTTCCTGAATTGACGGGTCGATTTTGCGCCAGCTTGTGCCACGACGATTAATAAGTTGTTCGTGGCCTAAGGCAGAAAGCCAGCGTTTCAGATCTGACCCTGAAAATCCGTCTTTTCTAATATCTAGGAATTGATGCTCAATATTTTCTGACATCAACCAGTTCAGCGCTTTACGGCAGGGATCGCAATTTTTTAGGCCGTAAACTTTGAGCATTACTCAGCAGCGCTCATTTGTTCATCAAAATGAATGCCACCTTGTTTCTGTGTGGCTTTAACGACATCCTGATAGATTGCAGGCATCTGGATATTCAGCATGCTCCGTGCTTCATTAATTGGGCGCGGAAGCACTTCTTTCCAGTCCACACCAGGAAGCCAGACCATCAGTTCCCCATGGCGGAAACCTTCAACAATCGCCGACCAGAATTTATAGCCTGGATTAAGTTTCTTGATATGACGACCGCCGAAAAGAATGATGAGCAATAGTCCTGGGTTGCCGAGAAGACGATAAGTTACCGCCAAAAGACATAATTCACCTAGCGCGTCTCGCCCATACCCAGAAAGAACATGCCATAAATCATGCGCATCACGTTGACGCTGGTGAAATTCCACGGCTTCATCTGTTAAGGGGCGCAACCCACTGAACCCTTTTTCGCTTGCCTCCACAAGACCTTCTGCAGAGATATTTTCGCGCTGGAGAAACTCGTAATAATGGTGACCAAGACTTCCCTCTGGCAGAGAGGACAGCCATTTTTTATCACACAGAAAATTCATCAAAGGAGGCTGCTCACGAAGCATGGAATAATTCGGATGTTTTTTGAATTTTTTCCAGCTTTTCTCAGATGAACGTTTTCCTAAAGCTTCAAGAATAGTGAATACTTGCGATGTATCTTCTTTATCAGCAATTAGTCTCTTAACCGCCACAAATGCATCATAAAGACTTGGTACTTTGCCTGATGACGCAGGTGAATTCTCAGCCATAATGAACCTCAATAATTTAACTAAATCAATTTAAGTGTTATGAGAACAAATTCAATCAATTATCATGCAAGTTATGACTTAAATCAGGGGCAAATGAACGCACCAATTTGGTAAAGGTTTCCGAAAGTGTCAAAATCTGACAGTCAAAAAATTATTATTGTAGGCGCCGGCGTTGCAGGTTTGACATCAGCTTTGTGCTTACGCAAATCAGGCCATGATGTGACTGTGTTGGAACAAGCTCCCGCCTTGCAAGATATCGGCGCAGGAATTCAACTCAGCCCCAACGCCTTGCATGTGCTGAACGCGATAGACGTCTGCCATAAACTTGAGTCAAAAGCTGACACCCCCACAGAAGTATCAATACGCGATTTCAAATCAGGCACCCCCCTGCTCACCCAAACAATGGGCGGGGCTTTTACTCGCCGATACGGAGCGGGTTATTGGCACTGCCATCGTGCCGATTTAATAGAGGCCCTATTTAATGCAGCTAAAGAGGCCGGTATTCAAATTTTGTTTAATGAGAAAATCACAGCCCATGAGGAAACTCCGGAGACAGTTTTTGTCAAAATCCAGTCAAGTAAAGATATTTCAGCGGATCTCCTTATCGGGGCAGATGGCATCTCCTCAACAATTCGATCCACCTTGCAACCCACTAGCATGGCAAACTTTACCGGCCAGATTGCTTGGCGTGGACTTGTGCCAACAGAACGCTTAAAGACGCACCCCCCCGAAGGAGTTAGTGTCTGGGTAGGACCCGGCAAACATTTTGTTGCCTATCGCCTACGCCAAGGGTCACTGATGAATTTCATCGCCGTTGAGGAACGCACCGCATGGACAGAAGAAAACTGGATGCTGGAAGGCGATATCAACACATTAACGACAGCTTTTTCAGCTTGGGACAGCCCTATTCAAGATATTCTTGAGGCCTGCACTGAAACCTATCTGTGGGGACTGTTTAACAGACCTGCCCCAAAAACATGGCACAGTTGCCGCACGGTTTTAATTGGCGACGCCTGTCATCCGATTTTGCCGTTTATGGCGCAAGGCGCGGCCATGGCGATTGAAGACGCCTATGTTCTGGCTACTTCATTAGAAAACAAAACATGTATCGAGGCTGGGTTAAACCTGTTTCAAAAAAAACGTCAAAAACGTGTTAAAAATCTTTACGACATATCCCGCCGCAACGCCTCGCTTTATCATGCATCGGGTATCAAAGCCTTCGCCCGCAATGCCTTATTTGCAGGCGCCCGCATGTTTCCGCAGGCGCTTTCATATCAACTGGACAAGGTCTATGGGCTTAATGTCACCAAGTGAACTATTTAGTGTGTGGTGCTTCATTTAGGCGGTGGTCTATTTTGTTAGCGTAAGCTTATCG
>NYTN01000061.1 GCA_002683515.1 Rhodobiaceae bacterium | reverse complement strand
TGGCAGGCTTGGGCGCCCCGGGTGTGACGGTAGTGACGGAAAAAAAATCAACCCGCGACCACACAGAAAGAATGCTCACCTTGTTTGGTGCAAAAATTTCCTCCACCCCAGAGGGAAAAGATTCGGTTAAAGGCCTCTTCAAAGGCCAGAGAATTGAACTGACTGGCGAGACAGAATTATCAGCCACAACCATTCATGTGCCGGGCGACCCCTCCTCTGCAGCATTCCCTTTGGTTGCCGGGCTACTCTCCGAAGGCGCAGAAATTCGTCTTAACAATGTTATGGTCAACCCCTATCGAAGTGGCTTATGGAATTGTCTAAGGGAAATGGGCGGCATGATAGAAGAAGTAAATATGCGCGATGCCGCCGGAGAGAAAGTCGTAGATTATATTGTAAAGGGTTCTGATTTGTTCGGCATTGACGTCCCGCCGGAAAGCGCATCGGATATGATTGATGAATTCCCCATTCTTGCAATGGCGGCTGCCTGCGCTAGAGGCAAAACACATCTTCATGGACTGGCTGAGTTGAGGGTCAAGGAGAGCGACCGCCTCGCCGCTATAGCCGAGGGGCTAAAATTATGTGGCGTGACAGTCATTGAGGGCGAGGATGATCTGGTGATTGAGGGATGTGGTGGCCCCGTGCCGGGCTTACAAAATAATGTAAGAGTCCCAACCCATCTTGATCACCGCATCGCGATGAGTTTTTTGATTTTAGGTCTGAACGCAAAAAAACCGATAACCATTGATGACTCACGCATGATTGCCACCAGTTTCCCGAATTTCTTTGAACTTATGGCAAAGCTGGGTGCAGACTTTGTCTCGGAATAGTGGGGAATAGTTAAAATCATGTCTTACCCCTCTCCTATTGCAATAGACGGCCCTGCGGCAGCCGGTAAGGGAACACTTGCCAAGAAATTGGGTAAACATCTAAATTTCTCATGTCTGGATACCGGCGCTCTATATCGCGGTGTTGCTCTGCTTGTTTTGCAAGCTGAGAATAATCCAACCGACCCGCAAAAATCACTCGAAGCGGCACAGAAACTTAATATTGACGCTATTGACCATACCGCCATCCGAACTCCGGAGGTTGGGCAGGCTGCTGCTGATGTCGCCGTTCATCAGGAAGTCCGAACTTGTATTCTTGAACTTCAGCGCAATTTCGCTGCTTCACCCCCTGCCGGAAAAGATGGCGCAATACTGGACGGACGGGATATTGGCACATTTGTATGCCCGGATGCCCCGGTCAAACTTTTTGTGACTGCAAGCCCAGAAATCCGCGCGCATCGTCGCTGGCTTGAGCTATCCGTCACCGACCCAGCGCTTAAAGAGGCTGACATATTGGCTGCTGTGATTGCCCGTGATAAGAAAGATATGGAGCGCGCAATCGCACCCCTGCGCCCAGCTGAAGATGCGCACTTGCTTGATACGTCAGATTTAGGTATAGAAAACGCATTCGAGGTGGCTCTGAAGCTGATAAAGTAAATCAGTAGCTGAAATCCAAACCGCTCGGGTAATTTCATAATAGCTCTTTGTCGTCGCATGGTGTGGCGGTTAGGGAAGACCGCCGGACACAACCGGCCGGCACTTATTTTTTTGATTATTAATAGGAGATGACACTTGTCTCAAACCTCTAACCCGTCGGAACTGAATCCGACAACTGAAGATTTTGCTGCCCTGCTGGAAGAAAGCTTTTCTGGTCAACCCGTTCTTGAAGGAACTGTCGTTAAAGGGCGAGTAACTGCTATTGAAAATGATCTCGCCATTATTGATGTTGGTCTCAAAACAGAGGGCCGTGTCCCTTTAAGAGAATTCGCAATGGCTGGACAGCCAGCCGGTCTAAGTATTGGCGACGATGTCGAGGTCTATTTGGAACGTATCGAGAATGCAATGGGCGAAGCCATGCTCTCGCGCGACAAAGCTAGGCGCGAAGAGAGCTGGACAGTACTTGAAAAATCATTTGAAGCCAATGAACGTGTAACCGGTGTAATTTTTGGTCGCGTGAAAGGTGGCTTCACTGTCGATCTGGATGGAGCAACAGCTTTCTTGCCGGGTAGCCAAGTCGATATTCGTCCGGTGCGCGATATCACCCCGTTGATGAACACGCCACAGCCTTTCCAAATTCTAAAAATGGATCGCCGTCGTGGGAACATCGTTGTGTCACGCAGGGCAATCATGGAAGAGACACGCGCGGAAGCTCGTAGTGAGATTGTTCAAAATCTTGCTGAAGGCCAAGTCACTGAAGGCGTGGTTAAAAATATCACTGATTATGGTGCATTTGTTGACCTTGGTGGTGTTGATGGTCTGCTCCACGTTACAGACATTGCATGGCGCCGGATTAATCATCCATCAGAAGTGCTGTCCATTGGTCAGAGCGTTCAGGTTCAAGTCGTTAAGATTAACGCCGAAACCATGCGCGTTAGCCTTGGTATGAAACAGCTCCATAATGATCCATGGGACTCTGCGGAAGCGAAATTCCCACTTGATGGCAGGTTCACAGGTCAAGTAACAAATATCACTGATTATGGTGCATTTGTTGAACTTGAAGATGGTGTTGAAGGTCTCGTCCACGTTTCTGAAATGTCATGGGTAAAGAAAAATGTTCATCCTGGCAAAATCGTCTCAACCTCGCAAGAAGTTGAAGTCATGATTCTTGAGGTAGACAGTTCCAAACGCCGCATTTCTCTCGGCTTGAAACAATGCATGGACAATCCATGGGACAGCTTTGCTGCAACCTATCCAGTTGGCACGAAAGTCACTGGGGCTGTTAAAAATATCACAGAATTCGGTCTGTTTATTGGGCTGGAAAATGATGTCGATGGTATGGTGCATATGTCAGACCTTGACTGGAATCTTTCCGGTGAAGAAGCACTCGCAGTTTTTGCAAAAAATCAGGATGTCGAAGCCGTTGTGCTGGATATTGATGTTGAAAAAGAACGCATCAGTCTTGGCATTAAACAGCTTGAGAGTGACCCGATGGAAGGCATCAGCAATCTCAAGCGCGGCGATACAGCTACCTGTACAGTGACTGCCGTTAATGATGGCGGTTTGGAAGTATCTGTTGGGGAGAGCGAATTTAGCGCCTTTATCAGACGTTCCGATCTTTCTCGTGACCGAGAGGATCAAAGACCGGAACGTTTCGCCGTTGGTGATAAACTAGATGCCATGATTACCAATTTCGACCCCAAGTCACGTCGTATTGGTCTTTCAATCAAGGCGCTGGAAATCGCTGAAGAGAAAGAAGCCGTTGCTCAATATGGTTCAGTCAGTTCCGGCGCATCGCTGGGTGACATTCTTGGTGAGGCATTGAATAAAAATACGGATGCTGAGACGGAAGCTGAAGAAGTTGCTGAAGAGACAACTCCCGAGGAAACACCTGAGGCAGAGGCTCCAGATGACACATCCGATGAAACTTCTGATGAGTCAGGTGGCGATTCCGCATAATTGAAAAGGTTAAGGGCAATATTTTTTAAGAATATTGCCCTTCTAGCGTCTTGACTGATGTGCTGTTGTAAGGATAACTTTTTTCTTACATCAAGGAATGAAAACTCATGATTAAATCCGAACTCGTTAATAGCCTTGCCGACCAATACCCTCATCTTTATCAAAGAGATGTAGAGAGAGTAGTGAACACAATACTTGACGAAATCACTGAAGCTCTAGGTCGTGGCGACCGTGTCGAGTTAAGAGGGTTTGGTGCATTCTCTGCAAAAATTCGTCCGCCAAGAATAGGGCGTAATCCCAGAACCGGAGAAGCCGTTGCCGTTGCCGAAAAGTGTGTGCCTTTCTTTAAGGCCGGTAAGGATTTGCGGGATCGCCTGAACGAAGGCTCGTGAGGGCCTCTATTGAAACTTCTTAACAGGTTGATATTTATTCTGACTGCTCTGGGTGTCATTTTTCTTGCCATTGCGAACAGACAGGTTATTACCTTTAGCCTAGACCCATTCTCCCCTGAAGACCCTTCACTTGGATTTCAAGCACCACTTTTTGTTCTTTTAATGGGCGCTATTGGCATTGGTATTTTACTTGGCTATATACGCAGTGTAGTGACCACTATCATAAATGGCCTTACTAAATATATGAGTCGTATATTTTTAAGGGATAAAGAGAGGGAAAACTATGACTGATAATCCAGTTTTTTGCGCCCTCGATTCACAAGACTCTGCAAGAGCAACACTGCTCTCTACGAACTTATTACCCCATATAGGCGGCATTAAAATCGGTATTGAATTCTTCTATGCTGCTGGCTTGGCAGGTTACCAACGCCTCGCCGCAACCGGACTGCCAATTTTTTTGGATTTGAAGCTTCACGATATTCCTAATACCGTAGCTGCTGCGGTGGCGGCGCTTTGCCCACTTCAGCCAGCCATTTTAAATGTACATGCAGGGGGTGGTCTCAACATGATGCGCGCCGCCAGTAAGGCTGCAAAAGATACCGCAGAGGATAATGGCTTCACAGCACCTTTGATGATTGCCGTCACAGTCCTCACCAGCCTTGAAGATGACGACCTCAATCAGATTGGTGTCAGCTCCACAGCACGCGACCAAGTGTTAAGGCTTGCAGACCTTGCCCAGCAAGCGGATATGGGTGGGGTTGTTTGTTCGGCACATGAAGTTGAGGCTCTCAGGAACCGCTGTGGGCCAAACTTTAAACTCATTGTTCCTGGTATAAGACCCACCGGACACGCAACTGATGACCAAAAACGCACTATGACGCCAGAAGCGGCTTTAGAAGCTGGAGCAGATATTCTCGTGATTGGGCGTGCTATCACTCAAGCCGCTGACCCTGTTCAGGCAGCATTTGATATTTCTGTCTCTTTACAGAATTCAAAGGGGTTATAGATGAGCATTAAGGTTAAAATATGTGGCATTACTAAAATCGAAGATGCTCATTTTCTGGAAGAAGCCGAAGCCGATTTGGCTGGCTTTGTTTTTCACCCAAGTTCGTCACGCCATTTATCATATGAACAGGCCAGTTTGATTGAAAAAGAACTGCATCCTTCCATCAAGAAAGTGGCTTTAGCTGTCGACCCAGATGATCATCTGATAGAAAATATGATTGAGGCCATTGCGCCGGATTATATTCAACTTCATGGTGCAGAAAGCCCTGAAAGATGCTCAATGTTAAAGCAGAGATTTAACTGTGGAATTATCAAAGCCTTGGGCATTGGCTCTGCGGCACATCTGGAAGCTGCAAGAACCTTTGATAGTTGTGCAGATTTCATTCTTTTGGATGCCTTACCTCGTTCTGACGGACCTCAAGGCGGCACCGGACACCGATTTGACTGGTCATTATTGACTGATTATGACAGCAGTCTACCATGGTTTCTCGCAGGTGGGCTAACCCCGGATAATGTCCAAGAAGCTTTGCAAGCGACCGGTGCGAACTATGTAGATGTATCTTCTGGTGTAGAACGCCAAGCAGGAGAAAAAGACCGGGAAAAAATTTCCCGATTTATTCAAGTAGCCCGCTTGGAAAAATGATTTATAACCCACCTTTTGTTTCCAGAAATGGAACTGGGTGATTTCAGAAACGGAACTGGCTATGTCGAAAGCAAATTCCTATACAACCGGACCGGACGAAAATGGCCGTTTTGGCATTTTTGGCGGCCGCTTCGTTGCCGAAACACTTATGCCGCTTATACTTGATTTGGAAAAAGCATACGGTGCAGCGCGTCAAGATCCGGCATTTCTTGACCAGTTACAGGACTTACAAACTCATTATGTCGGACGACCCAGCCCCTTATATTTTGCAGAGCGCCTTACAGAACATTATGGCGGCGCAAAAATCTATCTCAAACGGGATGAGTTGAACCATACTGGTTCACATAAAATCAATAACTGCCTTGGTCAGATACTGCTGGCAAAACGCATGGGCAAACGCCGTATCATTGCTGAAACCGGTGCCGGTCAGCACGGCGTAGCAGTAGCAACTGTAGCCGCGCGGTTTGGCCTGCCTTGCACCGTCTTTATGGGCGCGACAGATATTGAACGCCAAAAACCCAATGTATTTCGGATGAAATTACTTGGCGCGGAAATTATGCCGGTAACATCAGGTGCAGGCACGTTGAAAGACGCAATGAATGAAGCCCTACGCGACTGGGTCACCAATGTCGACTCGACATTCTATATAATCGGCACAGTTGCCGGGCCACATCCCTATCCAGCAATGGTCAGGGACTTTCAGTCTATTATCGGACAGGAAACCAAACATCAAATGCTCGAGCGCGAGGGCAGACTCCCGGACACATTATGTGCCTGTATTGGCGGCGGATCGAATGCTATGGGGTTATTTTACCCTTTCTTAGATGATGAGTCCGTTGACATAATCGGTGTTGAAGCGGGGGGGCATGGTATTGATACACCCGAACACGCCGCTTCACTGGCAGGGGGCAAGCCCGGTGTATTGCATGGTAACAGAACCTATCTCCTTCAGGATGATGATGGGCAGATTACTGAAGGACATTCCATTTCAGCAGGGCTAGATTATCCCGGTATCGGGCCGGAGCATGCTTATCTTAAGGATACTGGTCGGGTTACCTATGTTTCCGCCACTGACCGAGAAGCACTTGACGCTTTCCAGCTATGCACAAAACTCGAAGGTATTATTCCAGCTCTCGAACCGAGCCATGCATTATCTCATTTGGGTAAAATTGCTCCAAATCTTCCAAGCGACCACCTTCTAGTAATGAATATGTGCGGTCGCGGAGACAAAGATGTGTTTTCCGTCGCGGAGCATCTTAATGTGGATATTGGCTGACGGACGACACTTATGCAGCAAACACGACTTGATAATACATTCAAACATCTCGGTGAGAGTGACACAAAAGCTTTTGTGGCATTTGTTTCCGCAGGTGACCCTGATCCGGTAACTTCACTAAAAATTATGCATGGACTGCCTACCGCGGGTGCAGATATTATTGAACTTGGGATGCCTTTCACTGACCCAATGGCAGACGGGCCTTCTATTCAAGCCTCATCGCAAAGAGCGTTAAAGGCGGGTATGACCTTAAAAGGCACGCTCGACATGGTTCGCCAATTCCGAACCGATAATGACGAGACCCCAATCGTATTGATGGGCTACTATAATCCAATCTATATTTACGGCGTAGACGCCTTTATTTATGACGCCAAGCAAGCAGGTGTCGACGGCCTGATTATTGTTGATTTGCCACCTGAAGAAGATGAGGAGCTTTGCATCCCTGCCTTAAATGCAGGGCTTAATTTTATTCGCCTTGCCACGCCTACAACCGATGATGCCCGCCTACCCGAAGTACTCGCCAACACCTCTGGCTTTGTTTACTACGTCTCCATTACAGGCATTACAGGTTCTGCCAGCCCCAAACGTAACGTCGTTGAAGAGGCTGTCGCGCGCGTAAAAAGACACACCGATTTACCTGTTGCAGTTGGCTTTGGTATCAGAACAGCTGAACAGGCAGAGGCTATTGCCTCAGTTGCTGATGGCGCTGTCGTCGGCTCAGCTTTGGTCGATGTCATTGCTGAATCGTTAGACTCACATGGGCGCTCAAGCCCAGAAACAGTGACAGAAACGCTAAAAAAGGCACAGGAGCTTGCAGATGGCGTAAAACGAGCGTAAAAGGTATTTTATATTCAGAATATCGAATAAAGCCATGCAGATTACATGGGATAGAAAATGAACTGGATTAAAAATTTCGTAAGACCGAAATTCGAAAGTGTTTTTCGCGGTAAGGATGACACCGAAGAGAATTTATGGGTTAATTGCACCGAATGTGGTGAGATGATATTTCATCGTGATATGCATGATCTCGGCAAAGTATGCCCGGGGTGCGACCATCATATGAGGCTTTCTACGAAGGAACGCTTCGAGCTTCTTTTTGATGCCAGTTACGAATTGGTGGACTCACCTGAAGTCCCCGTAGACCCTCTGAAATTTAAAGATCAAAAACGTTATATTGATCGCTTGAAAGAAGCCCGCAATAAAACCGGCATGCGAGATGCTGTTTCTATTGGTGTCGGTGATATAAGCGGTGTTGAAACAGTCGTCGTTGTTCAAGATTTTGCCTTTATGGGCGGATCACTGGGTATGGCAGCTGGTGAAGCTGTTATCCGTGGTGGAGAAACAGCACTTGAAAAAAATTGTCCGTTTATTGTTGTTGCAGCGGCAGGCGGCGCACGAATGCAAGAAGGTATTATGTCCTTGATGCAGATGCCGCGAACAACAGTAATTATTCAAGAATTACGCGATAGAGGCTTGCCTTATATCGTTATTTTGACTGATCCGACCACAGGCGGCGTGACCGCTTCTTACGGCATGTTGGGAGATGTTCATATTGCTGAACCGGGAGCGCTTATTGGTTTTGCCGGTCCACGCGTTATTCAGGACACGATTAACGAAAAACTCCCTGAAGGCTTCCAACGCGCTGAATACCTGCTCGAACATGGCATGGTTGATATGGTTGTGCACCGTCACAGGCTTGCTGAAACACTTGGCAAATTGCTGCGTCTTCTGATTGACCCGCAAAGCGGTCAGGAGAAACAAGCTATTCCTGCCGGAGAATAATTCTGTCGCGTCAGAGTGATATAACGCTAGCGAATTTACTGGCGCTCCACCCGAAATATATAGATTTGTCTTTAGATCGCATGTGGCGGTTGCTTAGTGCCTTGGGCAACCCACAAAACCTCTTGCCACGTACCATACATATTGCCGGAACAAACGGCAAAGGCTCCACTTTGGCTATGCTCAAGTCCATATTGGAAGCAAATGGGGCGCAGGTGCATACTTATACCTCACCGCATCTTGTTAATTTCCATGAACGTATCCGTCTAAACGGACATGATATTGCGGAAAAACTTCTGGCAGAAACACTTGCAGAAGTTGAGCAGATCAATAATGGCGAACCGATTACATTTTTTGAAGCCACCACCGCCGCCGCATTTTTGGCATTTAGCCGTCACCCAGCGGATTATCTTTTGCTGGAAGTTGGGCTTGGCGGAAGATTAGACGCAACAAATGTTATCGACGCACCTTTATTATCTATCATCACACCTGTCAGTATGGATCATGAACAGTTTTTGGGATCAGATATCTGCGCTATTGCGGCTGAAAAGGCCGGTATTCTCAAGCAAAGTGTCAGTGGCATGCCCGCTATCA
>NYTN01000060.1 GCA_002683515.1 Rhodobiaceae bacterium | reverse complement strand
TCTGTCACCGAACCAAAATCAATCGAGGTACCAGCCGACCCCGCGCTGTTGATCGCAGCGACCATGGCGTCAACAGCATCACTGTGTGGATCAGCACTGTTAATATCAGATACGCCCTCAAGCATGGCGCCGAGGGCATTGATCGTCGCCTGCATCTGCGCGCCAAGCGCATCAACCGCTGCCGCCGTTGCATCCGCACCGCCAGCATCGGCAGCCGAAGAGATCGGATTATAGTTTTTAAGGTCAACCGCGATGCCAGACTCGGACAGCTTGGTGAAGACCTGATCAGCCGCCACATTGGCGTTGACCTTTGACATCACAGCGGAAACAGGTGTCACCGTGTCAAGATTGTCGCTGGCCCCAAAGCGGAACTGACCGGCAGCCGCACCAGTGGTAGTGTCGATGCCCCCTGCCGTGAGGATCGGCGCAACGTTGTTCACAGGCTCTAATGAAAACGCGCCTGTCGAATCAGAGTACGCAAACGGTTCCAGAGCAACATCGACAGCCGGGTTGAACACGCCATCACCGTCAACGTCCGTAAAACTAAAAGCCCCGCTGCCATCAATATCCTGAAAAACGAGAGCGTCAGCGATGGGCCCCTTGAGGAGCATGCCGCCAAGAAAGCGGCCACCAGCAACACCACCGCCACCGCCGCCACCAATTAAAGCAAGGCCACCACCACCGCCGCCACATGCTGTTAGCGTAGTCAAACTGACACCAGCAAGTAGCGCGAACTTGATCTCAGCCACGCTGAAACGCCGGTCAGCTTTTCGAGCCACCTCATTTAAGGGTAGTAGTTGATACGAACCGTCCAAGACAATTGACCTTGATGCAGATGATATACGAATATAAATATATCAAATTGATACGATATATACAAACAAAAAGTCACAGGCTGTCATCGCATCTTTGATAGCGTTTATAATGAACTAGGCTACCCAATGATTATTATGAGCTAGGCGACAAAATTTGGAATTCATAGCATTTTGATTTGGCAAACCAGTGAATAGCAACGATCAGCCACAGGAACTAAGCGTCAGCCTCTTGACGCAATCACAAATGACTTTCTGGACGCTTTACCAGGAATATCAACGGTACTAGGCATAAGGCCAAACGACAAGCAACCCTTCGCAAATGCCGAGCGGCGCAAGTAACACCGGTTGAAGCGGCACGCCACCGCCGTTGCATGCACCTGAATTTAGGCGCCCTTAAGCCGTTGATATATAGCCGTTTCTGGAATGCCCAAATCCAAGCACCGCGTTTCGGGAGCCGACAAAACATCTAAAAGGATTTGGAGCCCTGTGCCATCCATCGGAAAAACAGAGTCTCAAGCACTCTTAGTAATCCTTGTCTGCCGCGACAGAGCTAGAAGAACTTAACTGGTCTTTAAATTAAACAAACTAAAAGCGTGTATCAGCGATGGTAGTGCGATGAAGCAACCTGTCATAGCCGTCATAGCCGCCGGTTGCCGCATGCAGAAGTGACCGGTTATCCCATATGAGCAGCATGTTGGCGGACCATTTGTGGGAATAGAGCACCTCCTCGGCGCTTTGGTATTCATAAAACGTTGCGAGCAACTGCTCGCTTTCCTGTTGGTCAAACCCCACAAAACCTTGGACATATGCGGCCGATGAAAATAGCGCCTCTTGTCCTGTTTCGTGATGCGTTCGCACGAAGGGATGCTGTGTTTGCTTACTAGCTGATTCACTGGTGATGATATTCATCGACCGTCCTTTAGCTTTATCAGCCGCGCCAAATTTTCCATCGGGTGCGTAACCTTTTTTGGCTGAGTGGATTGCAACGAGAGAATCCGCCTGGCCGCGCAGGTTATCTGGCAGATTTTCGTAAGCAGCCACCTGATCAGCGAACAAGGTATTGCCGCCCGAAGGGGGTATTATTATACCAAAAAGGCACGTACCAGCCGGCGGCACATCCAGAAAACTCCAGTCAGAATGCAGATTCTCTGCAAAGATAGGCGTTGTTTCATCCGCGTTACGTTGTATGGCAGCAATGTTTTCGTGACCTTCAATATGTCCAAGAAAGGGATCCTCTCCAAACTCACCAAAATACAGAGAGAACCGCTCCAGATCCCTGTCGTTCATCTCCTGTTCCGGAAAGGCAAGCACTTTGTGTTTAAGCCAAAGGACACGTAATTCCGCAACGAGATCTGACGATAGGTCCTTGCTCAGATCAACTCCGGTAACAAAGGCACCAAATGAAGCGTCGGTGTTTTCAACATGCAGCCCCACAATTTCCTCCTTAATAAAACGTTAAGATATTCCACTGCCACAATAGGTGGTCAAAAGACCCTGTATTGCTGGACAGAAAACAGATCTGGCTCATAACCAAGGCCGGGCGCATCCCCCAGGCATGCTTTTCCCTTTTCTTTTGATAAAAGGTCACCTGCAAGTTCGCTTCTAAGTGGATTGGCATTGATGTCCACTTCCAGCAAACCATCCCCTCCAACGGCAGCCAGGGCATGCGCTGAGGCCACCAAGCCGATCCCGCCCCCAAGATAATGTGGGCAATAGCGTTTGCCCGATGCGATAATCTGCCTTGCAACCGGTAAAGTCTTGCTGAAACCACCCCATTTGGCCAAATCAGGCTGCATCACGCCGAGAATGTCTGAACACAGCCAAGAGGCATATGCCTCTTGGCTCGAGATGTTCTCACCCGCTGCCAATTGCATGCTGGCCAACTCCTTAAGCGAGCGCCATTCGGACTCCGGCCGGTCAGCCGCAATCGGTTCTTCCAACCATGCCAGGTTGAAGGGCGCAAGTCGGTCCAGCATCGTGCTGGCCTCATCGACAGTCCAAGCTTGGTTGGCATCGGCCATCAATTGCCCTTCCGCCCCCAGAAGATTGCGGAGCACGGCAAGATTACGGGTGTCTATTTCTACCCCAAAGCCGATCTTAAGCTTTAACGCCTGATAACCAGAATCGACTGCCGCCATAGCAATAATTTCCGGCTTGGACGGGTTTATACCGCTGGCATAGACCGACACGCTGTCAGCAGCACCACCGTATAATTTCCACAGCGGAACACCCGCCAGCTTGCCAGCGATGTCGGCAAGAGCGATTTCCACACCGGCAATAACCTGCGCCAATGGCCCAGTTTCACCAGTCTGCAAGCCCAGCACCCAGGTGGCAGCGGTTAGATGATCAAACGCCTCCTCAGGTGATCCAAAATCACTTTGTATCAGGATTGGGGCAATTATATTTTCAGCCAGTCTGGCACGATGTTCCGCGCCGACGTTCGGAAAATTACACCAGATTTCACCCCAGCCGATGACACCGTCATGGTTCGTGAGCTTGACCACGACCATTGGTCGGTCGGCCATCAGCCCGAAGGAGGTTTGCACAGGCGTTTCCAGAGGATAGCGATAGACGATAGCCTCCAGTTGCTCGATCCTGATCATACCTTCAACTCCATCCTATACTGGACACAGTCATGCCGATTATACGCCTCTGCAAAATAAATCAGACTATTCGAGCTATCGGTAATATAACGTTTCACTCTCGCAACCGGATCACCTGACAGAATTTTCAAAGAGGCGGCTACCATGTGATCGGCTTTTTCGATCGTCAGTGTCTGCCAGACCCGCCCGATTTTCAGATCCACGCTTTCAAATAACACTGGCAGTGCTAACCTCTGGCGGAAGTCCGATTCGTTCCTTCGGAACAACTCTTCCTCGATATGAAGCGTGATCAGACAGTATCTTATACCGTCACGAACATGCGCCCGCTTGATAAAGAAATAGGATTTACAAAGATTGAAATCCGACTCTGAAAGAGTCGGCATGGCGACGCCTTCGTCAAGAGGCTCCTGCTCTGGACTATCGTCTTCATAAAGCCGGATCAGGTCACTTACTTTAGATTTGAGATCCAATGGCCGGGCACCCAACTTACCCGCCAACACCGAGGTGCCGCGGCCACGTTCAGAACGGACCAAGCCATCCTGCCGCAATAAATCAAGCGCCTGGCGAATGGTCACCACAGAGACACTGAAACGGGAAGCCAAGTCGGGAATTGGTGGCAAAAAGTCGCCAACTTTCCAAATGCCGCTGGCAAGCTGCGAGCGCAACACCTCATATGTCTGGTAATACAACGGCAATGGCTGGGTTCGATCCAGGGCCAAGGTAATGTCCTTCATTTGAAAGCCTTCCGAAGCAGAAAAACCCCTCTCGGTTGACGGCTGCCCGCCATGCCGAACCTCCCCTCGCGAGACCAAAAGGCTTGCCAGTTCGGCTAACTTGATATAAAACTTATAACATAATAAATATAGAATGTTTAGGTTTTTCTCCATGAAGCCCATTAATGGTCCATTCACCCACATCATTGTTGGTGCCGGTTCGGCGGGTTGCGTTCTGGCAAACAGGCTATCAGCTAAATCAAGAAATAAGGTCTTACTGGTGGAGGCGGGCAGCTGGGATAAAAATTTCTGGCTGAAACTTCCGGTTGGGTATTTCAGGTCGATCAACAACCCATCAGTTTCACGCCATTTCGCAACAACGCCTTCCGAAGGTACCACCGGCCGCTCAATTGACTGGCCCCGTGGCAAGGTGATCGGAGGCTCAAGCAGCATCAATGGACTGATTTTCATTCGCGGCCAAAAAGAAACCTTTGATGAATGGGCAGAGCTTGGAAACTGGGGCTGGTCTTCGGCCGATGTTCTGCCCCACTTTCGCCGCTTGGAGTCATTCACCGGGCCGCCGTCACAATATCATGGAAGCCATGGGGAACTTCAGGTCTCACAGCTTCGTAACAATCATCCACATTGTGATGCATGGCTTCGCGCAGCCAGACAGCTCGGCCTCACTCATAATGATGATTTCAACGGTGCCACAACACTTGGCGTTGGCGCTTATCACCTTTCTATTGGACGCAGATGGCGCAGTAGCGCAGCCAATGCATTCCTAAAGCCGGCCTTAACTCGTTCAAATCTCACGGTAATAACCAATGTACTGGTAGAAAAAATTGTTATCTCTGGTAGGCAGGCAAAAGGCATAAGGTTTCGTCACAATAATGAAACAATGGAGATAATGGCAAACCAAGAGGTCATTCTCAGTGCTGGCGCCATCCAGTCGCCTCAACTTTTGCAACTGTCCGGCATTGGCCCTGGTAGCTTACTTAAGAAGTTGGAGATTCCAGTTATTGTAAACCGACCCGGGGTTGGTGGAAATCTCCAGGATCACTATCAGATGCGAACTATTGTCAGGATGAAAGAAAAAAGGTCTCTCAACAATCAAATCCGTAATCCGTTTTCGTTAGTCTTGATGGGGTTGAATTGGGCTATTCGGGGACGCGGCGCCTTGACTGTTGGGGCCGGTCAAGTTGGTGGAGGTGCACGAACCGAATATGCGCCATCCGCACGTCCGGACATCCAGTTCAATGTAATGCCGCTTTCAGTCGACAGGCCTGGGGATCCGCTGCACCACTATCCGGGCTTTACCTCAGCGGTTTGGCAGTGTCACCCTGAGTCGCGTGGTCGCGTGGATATTGTCTCGAAGGACCCCAACGCAGATCCAAGAATATATCCAAATTACTTGGACACTGAGCTTGATCAGAAAACCATCATCGCCGGTATCAAAATGCTTCGTAATATCTATCAGCAGGATGAGTTCCGGCATTTGTGGGATATCGAGATGGTACCAGGTCCGGATGTGAAAACAGATGGAGAAATTCTGGACTCCGCGCAATCAGGTGGCGGCACCGTCTATCACTGCACAGGCACGTGCAGAATGGGTGTTGATGATAATGCCGTTGTCAGCCCTGATCTCAAGGTGCGCGGCGTTGATGGATTGCGGGTTGTGGACGCGTCGGTTATGCCCCTAATTACATCGGCTAACACCAATGCCTCCACCTATATGATCGCCGAAAAGGCTGCCGACATGATTCTGTCCGCATCCTAGATTACAAAAGCTTTCAAATTACTGTCTTGGTTTAAGAGAAAATAACAGGAGAGCCGAATGTCCTATCCAGACTTAAAGATGCTTATCGCCGGCGAATGGACCGACGGCAACTCGAACAAGAGTGAACCGGTTGTCTGTCCGGCAGATGGCAGCACCATAGGGACCTTGCCTCATGCCAGCCCAACCGATCTTGATGCAGCTTTGCAGAGCAGTCTTGACGGATTCAATATCTGGCGAAAGATGACGCCGCACAACCGCCAAGACCTTATGGAAAAGGCCGCGAGTCTGCTCGACGAAAGGTTCGAAGGGATCTGCATCAATTTGACACGTGAAATGGGTAAGCCGATCGGTGAATCTCGGATCGAACTTCGCGCGGCCATTGACCTGCTGCGCTGGTATGCCGAGGAGGGTAAGCGAATCTATGGCCGCATCATCGCTTCACGCTTTCCAAACATGCAGCATGAAGCCCGTAAGGAACCAGTCGGGCCTGTGGTAGCTTTTGTTGCGTGGAACTTCCCAGCAACCAATGTGATGCGCAAGGTGGCCGGGGCTCTGGCTGCTGGGTGCTCCATAACCATCAAACCAAGTGAAGAAACCCCGGCAACTGCCATTGCCATCGGCAGGGCATTGACCGATGCCGGCCTGCCAGCCGGCGTTCTGAACATCGTTTTCGGAATTCCACCAGAAGTCTCGGAGCATCTTCTTGCCTCCCCGATCCCACGCAAGCTCAGCTTTACAGGCAGTGTTCCTGTTGGCATCCATCTGCAACAACTGGCAGCGCGGAACATGATCCGTTGTACGATGGAACTTGGCGGCCATTCACCTGTGATGGTGTTCGAGGATTGCGACATTGAGTCTGCTGCAAAACTTTGCGCTGCCGGCAAGTTTCGCAACGCTGGGCAGGTCTGTGTTTCACCAACGCGTTTCTTTGTTCAGGACAGCATCCATGATAAATTTCTAGCCTTGTTCAAGGAACAGGTTGAGGCTGTAAAGGTTGGTGACGGCCTTGATGAAAATATGAATATGGGCCCGCTTGTGGCCGAACGCCGTATCGACATCATGGATGGATTTGTCTCGGATGCTGTCAGCAAGGGTGCCGAACTTCTGGTTGGCGGGTCCCGGATCCAGAGCGAAGGAAGCTTCTTTGCCCCAACATTGCTGAAGGAGGCACCGGACACGGCTAGGATCATGACCGAAGAGCCGTTCGGCCCTATTGCACCCACCGCTCGGTTTTCATCGCTTGAAGAGGTAATCGACAGGGCGAACAGCCTGCCGTTCGGACTGGCCGCCTATGCCTTTACCAAAAGTGCAAAAACTGCCGGTATTCTGAAAACGGAGATCGAAGCTGGCATGCTAGCCATTAATTCGCTGCATGTGCATTCGGTTGAAACGCCCTTCGGAGGCCTGAAATTTAGCGGCTATGGGCATGAAGGCGGCATTGAGGGTCTGGAGGCTTTCCTAGCCACCCGATATTCAAGCGAGATCTACGGGTGATGTTAGGCGCCCGCAACCTCATTTTCTGACCTGCGAATTTTATTGCTAATTAGCAATATCCATTTGGGCAGAACTTATGTGGTTGAGACTATCTGGTCTTTTAGATATTTGACTGAGAAAAAGCGATTGCCTCCTTCTCTTATTTGTTTCAAAGTTTTTAGGCAATCGATTGTTCATATGCTTTTAGGAGGAAGAAATGCATCTAAACCTTAAAAATAGCGCAGTTGCTCTGGTTGCTAGCGCGGTTTTTACCATTGGCAGCCAAGTTGCTGTCGCAAAGGATCTAGTTAAAGCTCAGACAGCAAGCCCTGGCAGTGGTGCCTATGTGGCTACTGTTGCTTTCGACAAAGTAGCCACAGCGCACACTGATTACCAATTGCAGATCAACGCGTCTCAGACCCTAACAAAATCAATGATTGGTCTCGGTGAAGGCAAAATCATGATTGCTCCGATGCCAGTAGCTGCCGTCGGACACATGCAAAACCAACGTGCGATGTATTCAAAAATGGAGAACGCTAAAGAACTTGCCGCAAATTTGCGTTCGATTTTCAGTTATGAGGCTGGCATCTATCATTTTCTTGCTGACGGCGATCTCGGACTTAAGACACTTGCAGACGTTAAGGGTAAGAAAGTGTATTTAGGCCCGCCTTCTGGTGCCGCAAGTGCAACATCGACTCGCATTTTAAAAGTTGGGGTGGGGTATGAAAGCGGCACTGATTATGAAGGAATTAAGCTAGGTTGGCCTCAAGGCGGCCAAGCTTTTTCAGATGGTCAAGTTGACGTCTACTCACGACCAGCACCAACAGGCAGCTCAATTGTCCAGCAGTTTGGTAGTAACAAGACATTTACATTACTCGGCTTAAGCAAAGAACAAGTTGAACAAAGTGGAGATAGTATTGCTGCCGCGGGCCAAAACGTTGCCATCATTCCGAGCGGCACCTACACCGGGCAAACAAATGGTGATGAGGACGTGTTTAGTTTAGCATTCTGGCACGTCATGGGAGCCTCCGCCTCTGCAAACGAACGAATGATTTATGATATGACGAAGGCAATGTGGGAGAATATGGAAGAGTTCTATTCGGTGGCTCCTGTATTACGCGCAGTCACAAAAGAAACAGTGTTTTCCCAGATGCTTGCTCCCCTACATGCGGGCGCATATCGGTATTATAAGGAAGCTGGCTTTGACGTTCCTGCTGACCTAGTGCCTGCAGACGCCAAATAAAGTTACTGGCACCTGCTCACAGATTTATGAGCAGGTGCCAGTAAAAAATAAATCTGCTCTCTTTTGAATTTATCATCTGACCTAGGCACCTATGACATTTGTCCTTCAGATCCTAAGCTTTGTGATAGCGTGTATAGCTATTTATGCTGCAGGGTTCGGCATATTTAGTCAGAACGAATATGTCGCATCATGCCTATTTTTAAGTGTCTCAATAGCATTCTTGAGATTTCCTTCGGGCAATGGACCGGTGCTGGAATATCTTCGGGTTGGAAAGCTTATAGACCTAGGATTAATACTTTTATCAACAGCAGCCCTGATAAATTTTGTGATAGTTCAGAACGAGACCGAAACTGGTTTTTATACTCTCACAAGCCTTGACCACTGGATTGGTGTAGGCGGAGTTTTAGTACTTTTGGAATACGCTCGACGCATTTGGGGAATGCCTCTCTTCGTAATAGCTGCACTCAGTGTTGTTTATCTCTTTATTGGCCCCTATCTGCCCTCAATTTTCAAACATACCGGCTTTACGATTCAAGAGCTGTCAGAGAGCATTTGGTATGGTTATTCCGGTATTTTTGGAAATGTAACCCTTATTGTTATCAGCGTTGTTTGGGTTTTTGTAGTTCTTGGCAATCTGTTGGAAGGCACTGGTGCTGGAAGGTCATTACTTGATATTTCGATGTTCTTAACTTCTAGGACACGTGGTGGCCCAGCTCATGCAGCAATCGTAGCTTCTAGCCTCTTTGGGACCATGAGCGGAAGCACCGTTGCAAACGTTGTCGGAACGGGCACCTTCACTATTCCTTTAACAAAACAGCGGGGCTTCAAACCAGAATTTGCAGGTGGTATTGAGGCGACTGCATCTAGTGGGGGACAGATTGTCCCCCCAATCATGGGAGCGGCAGCCTTTCTGATGGCTGAGCTAACTGAAATTTCTTATCTGACAATTGCCTTAGCGGCAGTGGTTCCAGCTTTCCTTTATTACCTGAGTCTTTTTCTTAGTGTGGTTATCGAGTCAAAAAAGTCCAAAATCCAAATCGACTCCGAAGTAAAATTTATACTTACAAAGCAAACCGTCCTCCATGCGATGATGTTTGTTGCTCCAATTGCTGTCATAATATCGGTTTTGGTTATGGGAAGATCTGCACCAAATGCTGGATTTTTTGGCATCATCACAGCCTTTATCTTCGGTTTTATTAACCCGGAGCTGAGAAAAGAACCAAAACGACTCATCCGCAGTTTTCAGAAGGCTGGGGAAGCGAGTGGAAAGCTTTTGATAGCTATCGCGGCTATAGGAATCATCGTTGGGGTGGTCAATATGACTGGGGTTGGCCTCCGATTTGCCAACCTTATTCTCGGTGTAAGTGAAAACAGTCTTTTATTAGCGCTTATTTTTTCGATGCTTGGCGCTCTGGTTCTCGGTATGGGAATGCCAACGCTACCCGCCTATCTCATTATTGTACTCATAATGGGGCCTGCTATTGAGAATTTTGATATTCCTCTTTTGCTCGCCCACTTATTCGTTTTTTATTACGGGGTCGCGTCTTCAATCACACCACCGGTAGCGCTTGCCGCCTATGCGGCAGCTCCAATTGCTGGGTCGAAACCTCTTGCGACCGCCGTCATGGCGATACGGCTAGGATTTGCAAAATTTTTAATCCCATTTATTTTTGTTTATTATCCTTGTATTATTTTTTCAGAGTATTTTGACATCATGGATGCATCACTTGTTTTTCCAAGAATCATTATGATGATTTGGCTAGTTAGCACTGCCCTCGCTAGATTCGATCAAAAACCTATTTCAATTAGTGAGAGCGTACTTCGTGCCCTAATCGGTGTAGGGCTCTTACTTACTTTCCCAGTCATACATTGGGCTTGCTTTGTTTTGGGCGCACTTTTGATTAGCCGCGCAGCAGGTCTATTCAGCACTAAACCCTCAATGGGTTCCTGATGCTTCTGAATGCCACACAGACCACAATGCGTCTATAAAGCCAAACCACACTCCGACTAACGCCTATGCCTGTTAAAAAATTATCGCCGAAACCGGGGTGGAGGAATAATCGAAGCATCAAGCTCTGGGCTCGGAGTCGGCATGGCGGGGGCCCTTTTGGGAAACTGATAGCGCGCCTTTGTAGCGTGCGCCCCCTTTTTCAGGCCACCTCCACGGACAAAGCGATCTGCATCACCAGGTTGTGCAACAAAGGCCCAGTTGGGATCGGCTTCCGAATCCTCGGAGAGGCCGCGTAGGAAAATACGCTCTCTCTGGCTTTGCCTGATTTGCGCATCATATTCGCCAGGATCATAATTCTGTAATGCGAGGGTCTGAAGTTGCGCCAGTGTCTCGGCATGCGCTGGATCCTCGGCCAAGTTGTTCATTTCCTGCGGGTCTTCTTCCAAGTTGAAGAGCAGCGGCTCATAGCCGTAAGTCATGATGAGTTTGTATGACCTTTGCTTTACCATGCGAACTGGACCTG
>NYTN01000059.1 GCA_002683515.1 Rhodobiaceae bacterium | reverse complement strand
CGAAGGCAGAGGTCAGAGGTTCGAATCCTCTCGGGTGCGCCAGATATGCAACGTATATCAATGCCTTAGCCATTGTCTGTCATAGGCCTTATCCCTGGAAATCATCTTGCCACAGTAGTGCCACAGTGGATGAGGTGTGTTATGGCGACGATACGCAAAAGAGGACGAAGATGGGAAGCGCAAGTGCGCAAAGCCGGCGTCACAAGTGTAAACAAATCATTTCTTAATAAAGCAGGTGCAGAGCAGGTTGGCTCAGACGGTGAGGTAAAACTCTGCTGCTCCAATTATGGTTCTAATTATTATCGTGCGCCTAGCCGCTTCCGGATTTCAGCTTATTTAAATGGGTACTAAAATTTAATGGGGTACTGAAATGAGATTGAGACATGTCACTTAATAATGCCAACACACAGTATTTTGAAGCCACACGAATAGCAGGCGAGACTTCTTTAAAAACCTTTACACAGCAAATGGGCAAACGCTACACCAATGGTCGAAATTTTGATCGAGGCGCTGGTCAACACCGTGATGTATCCATGCTCTCACCCTATGTGCGACGTCGTCTTGTGCTTGAACCGGACTTGGTGAATACGGCTATAGAGGCGCACGGTTTTGATGATGCAGAAAAGTTCATCCATGAGGTTTTTTGGCGGAGTTATTTTAAAGGTTGGCTAGAACGCCGCCCAATCATCTGGGATCTTTACAAAAACGGCTTAATCCAAGATCTGGAACTACTAAACCGCGACCGTAGTCTTCGTAAGCGTGTTGAAGCGGCTGAGGCCGGCCAAACCGGGCTGGACTATTTTGACAGCTGGGCAGAGGAGCTGGTTGAGACTGGCTACCTTCACAACCATGCTCGCATGTGGTTTGCATCCATCTGGATCTTCTCACTCGAACTGCCTTGGCGACTGGGTGCAGACTTCTTTTTTAGGCATCTCCTAGATGGTGATCCTGCTTCAAACACTCTTGGATGGCGCTGGGTTGCTGGCCTCCACACTCGGGGCAAGCCATATCAGGCTCAGGCGTGGAATATTGCGAAGTTTACTAATAACCGTTTTGACCCGCGGCCAAAAGATCTTTTAGAAGTCGTTGAAGGGCTCGAAAACGAAGAACCGGAGGGTCTACCAGACATATCACCACTGCGCATACTGCAAGCCCCTGATCCAAACCGTCCAACAGTCTTGCTCATAACCGAAGAGGATTGTCGCCCTGAGGACTTCGACCTGTCATCTTTGAACCTCAAAGGATGTGCGACACTCACCGCAAGTCATCTGCGATCGCCGCTATCTGTATCTCCACTGGTTGAGAAATTTGAGCAAGGCGCATTAGGCGATACCGCATCACGTAATAATCTTGATATCACCGAGCTGTGGGCAGGCGTGCCCTCTGATTTAGCCCAATGGGCCTCGCGTGCAGGCGCTAACCAAATCGTCACGCCATTTATCCCAATAGGCCCTCTCAGAGACTGGATACTCGAAGCCACACCTTGCCTGGATGAAGCCGGAATAGAATTCGTTGAATGGCGCAGAGATTGGGATGACGCAATCTGGCGTTATACGACGGCTGGCTTTTTTAAAGTAAAGAAAAAAATCCCCAGCATACTTCAAACCACAGGTGTTATATGAACTTCATTATGAAGTAATTAGCTGTATTTTTGGGTAATAATCAATCCTACTTGCGGTTTCCCGAGCAAGCCCCTCATTTACCACAAGACCTGGTTTGATTTTTACAGATATAGTGCACCAATTTTTTTATTTCTTACCAATGACTTACCGAAGGCACCTTATTCCCAAAGCCCCAAAATTCGTCGACTTGCTCAGTGGTATCATAGTAGATTTTGGAGTACTGGCATTGGCGACGGTTAATGACTAAAAGCAGATGCGTAAGCTCAACAAACCACTTGTAACTCTGCTAATGTTTGTACATATTCTCGCCAGACGCCAATAAAGTGAAATACTTCCAGTGTTAGACATTAACAATATCACCTATCGCATTGCCGGCCGCACATTATTTGATCAAGCTTCTTTGTCGATACCGACCGGCCACCATGTCGGGCTTGTCGGGAAAAATGGGACAGGTAAATCGACGCTATTCAAGCTAATTGCACAAGAATTACAACTGGATGGTGGGGATATTTCAATGATGTCCAACACGCAAATGGGCATGGTGCGGCAAGATATTCCAGACGATGACACACCCCTGATTGACCTCGTTTTGGCTGCCGATACCGAACGCGCCGCGCTGTTTGCTGAGCTGGAAACCGATATTGATGTCGACCGCATGTCGGATATTTATTTGCGTCTTGCCGATATTAATGCCTATGAAGCACCATCTCAGGCTGCCATTATTTTGTCTGGCTTGGGGTTCGACACAGAACAACAAAGCCAACCGATATCAGATTTTTCGGGTGGCTGGAAAATGCGGGTGGCTTTGGCAGCAGCTCTGTTTAGAAAACCTAATTTATTGCTGCTAGATGAACCGACTAACCATTTGGACTTTGAAGCAATTGTGTGGCTTGAGAGCTATCTTCAAAATTATGAACATACTTTCATTATCATCAGCCATGATCGCGAAACATTGAATAAAGTGGTGACCCATATTGCCCATTTGGACCAGCTTAAACTGACCCTCTATACCGGAAATTATGACCAGTTCGAAAGTGCCCATGCGCAAAAACGACTGGGGCATCAGGCGCTTTATGAGAAACAACAATCGCAAAAAAAACGGATGATGGCATTTGTTGATCGCTTTGGAGCTAAGGCCAGCAAAGCCCGGCAGGCGCAAAGCCGACTGCGCTCAATAGAGCGGATGGATATGGTGGACGCGCTGATTGCCGAGCGTGCCACCTCATTTAATTTTCCTCAGCCCGAGAAAATCGCTTCGCCTATTATCACCATGGATGATGTTGATGTGGGCTATGAGCCTGGCAAGCCAATTTTACAAAAAATCAATATTGGATTAACCGACGATGACCGAGTTGCACTTTTGGGTGCGAATGGCAATGGCAAGTCCACCTTAGTCAAACTTATTTCGGATAATCTGTCACCAATGGCCGGACATGTTTCGCGTAACAGCAAATTGCGGATTGGCTATTTTGCCCAGCATCAATCCGATGAGCTGGAGAATGAGACAACCCCCTATGAGGCCATGCGCAGCGCTATCGGGGATATTCCAGAAGCTAAATGTCGCGCACTGTTGGGCAAATTCGGCTTTGATAAGGGTAAATCCGACACGGAAATCAAAAAACTTTCTGGGGGTGAAAAGGCACGATTGCTTTTTTGCATCATGAGCCACAATGCCCCCCATATAATGCTCCTTGATGAGCCAACCAATCATTTGGATATTGATGCGCGCCAAGCTCTCATTGAGGCACTTAACGCATATGAGGGTTGCGTGATTTTGGTGAGCCATGACCCTCATTTGGTCGCGGCTGTGGCCGACCGGCTATATTTGGTAAAAGACGCAGGCGTCGTCCCCTATGATGGCGATCTTGATGACTATCGCCGCACGGTTATGGAACAACGCAGTATAGAAAGATCCGAGGCAAGAAAAAGTAAAAAGGCCAAGAAAACGGCCTTTGACGCCACAGATAAAGCTACCAAAGCCAATACATTAGAAGCCGAATTAGAAACGTTGAGTGTGCAAAAAACGCACTTGGAGACCGAAATGTCCCACCCCGAAGCAATTGCTGACAGCGCGTGCATGCAACAATATCTCGATGAATACGCAATATTGGAAAAGAAGATAAGCGACGTCGAAGCGGCCTGGTTTGACACACAAAGTTGAAACAACAAGCTTCCCGTGAGTGGTTAGTCAAAGTGGCGAACCTGAAGTTAAACGTCGAGCTTTATAATGAACTATCCCAAGTTATGCCAAAGTTTCACCATCGCACCCTACCCTGCAAAGGACGAGGTCTCACATTAAGGACATCGGGGGTCAAATCCTCTCGGGTGAACCAAGATGATTTACATCATTCTTACGATCACATTGTTTTTAATATAAGATGAGGTGTATAGAGGTAGATATGCCGAGACTCATTGCACTAATCTGTAAAAAACCTTCAATCTCTGAAGAGGATTTTATATCTTATTACGAAAGCAGCCATGCTCCTTTGATTGAGAGTTTATTTCCTACCTTGAAAGGATACAGAAGAACTTATCTTCTTAAATCTAATATGCTTAATGATACGTTACCGCTGGAGTCAGATGGTGTTCAGAGCCAATATAACGTCATAACAGAGCTTACATTTGATGATGAGGAGGGTTTAAATCAATTCTTTGAAATGGGAAAAAATAAAGATGTTATTGAGGCTATCAGGAATGATGAAGCAAATTTCTTAGATGGCGAGCAGACCATTATGTATCGTATTGATTAATTCTCTATCAGCATTAAAGCCATGGGAGTTTGGGGAATTGAAAGTCTAGCCAATTAAGAAGCAAATTACTCATTTAATAAAAATTAATATGCAGCCTCACACACTAATGACCAAACCATCCTAGCGCATTATAAGTAATGGCCTTACGCGCAAAAGCATGAAGCACTAAAATCCAGCCGGTAATGCCGCTTCCAAGAACTGAACAAATCAGTCCTCCTTCTGCGCGATAAACCAGAGTCGATGTCGGCCTGAACACTAACTCTTCATAGTTTAAAGTTTCATCAAAACGCTGGAGAAATGTTTTGGCGAAACCTAAGCTCTTTAAGCCCGTCCAAATGGAACAAGCCTTATAAGCCATGGAATAGCCAACGACATGACGAGTCCAAAAGCTACACCTGAACCATACGGCGCCAGAATATCGCCGGTAATCGTGTCATCCGCAAGGCCAAGCACACGGCTGGAGATTATTAATGCGCCAAATACAAGCGCAGCACCGACTGAACAAATCCCAAGCCGCACGATGAGATGCGCTTGAAGTTCAACGCCCCGACGCGCGTCCAACTCATGGCCGATAAACCAGCCCATCATAAGACCCCACATCCATGATCCGACAAAATCAAGTGTGCCGCCAAAATGTAGCCCCATATAAATGACCTGCACAACTAAAAGCGCCGCCACCAAAGTTGTCAGGCCAAAAGACCCCAGTGCCGTGATGAGGCGATTAGCTATATCCAGCTTGACCCAAATATAAAGCGTTACAGCTCCTAGCGTGATACCGCCAAGCACATCGCCGACATCGTGTACGCCTAAATAAATCCGGCTCATGCATATTAATACGCCAATCGTCCAGAGGCCTACCTTGAGCCAGTTTTTTTCAACCTGCAACGCCAACCAGCCCCATAAAACAATCGCCATTTGCGCGTGACCACTAGGCCAACCGAAAGAATTTCCTGTCTTGTTATCCAGCGCGTAAATCGTATCCGGTCGCGGGTCCTGATAAAAATCTTTTAAAAATAGATTAATGCCAGCGGTTAAAAACAGTAGCAGACCAGCTTGATAAAAAGCCTTGGTGCGCCAAAAGTAAAACCCGAATGAGAGAAAAAGAAACAGAAAGACTTGATAACCAAGCAAAGTCACATTGGTAAAAAGAAAAGTCAGCGCATCAGTTCGCAAAGCTGGCACCCAACTCAGGTCGTTCATTATTGTCATTATCCCCTCCCCAAAGACGTTATCGACGTAAAACAAGTCAAGATTAAATCAAGATGTATTAATGTCAAAGACAGGATTTCTTTTTCACTTTGTAACAAATCTGAATTTTAAAATATTTAATAACTATTATTTCAGTTTTCTCAATCTTGTATTAACCTAAAGGCGTTGATGTGGAGAGTGTATGACCCTAGAGTCTTTAATTTCATTGGACATATTATATGTTGCCGCTCCTATTTATTTTGCCTTCATCGTGATTGAAGTGCTGGCAATTAAATATTTTAAGTGCCCCGGACAGCTAGAAGCACGAGATGATGCCATTAGTATTTTTATGGGTATGGTCAGTCTGCTATCAAATGGCGCAGCCGCTTTTCTAACACTGGCTATGTTGGTCTGGGCGCAACAATTCCAAATACACGTCCTCCCCCTTACTGTTTCAACACTCATTGCCTGTTTCATTCTTGATGATTTGCGCTATTACCTTCACCACCGGATTGCTCATCGCTGTCGTTGGCCATGGGCAATGCATATTATTCATCATTCCAGCCAAAGGTTTTCATTTGCAGTTGCCCTCCGCCAAGGATGGACGAAGCATTTTACAGGCACGACTGTTCTGAAAATCCCGCTTGTGCTTATTGGGTTTGACCCGCTCATGGTTATTTTTTGTGGCGGGTTAAATGCTGTCTACCAGTTCTTCTTGCACACCGAGACTGTTGACCGGATGCCCCGTTGGTTTGAGGCCGTATTCAACACGCCGTCACATCACCGCGTGCATCACGGCAAAAACCCAAAATATCTCGATGCCAATTATGCCGGCACACTTATTATCTGGGACAAGATGTTCGGTACATTTGTTCCTGAAGATATAGAAGAACGCCCCGATTATGGTCTGGTGAAAGATTTTGAAACCTACAACCCATTTCGTATTTTTATTCAGGAATATTTGAGTATCGCTGATGACATAACACGCCGTAATCTAAGTCTGCGTGAACGTATACTTTATATCGTAGCGCCACCCGGCTGGAGTCATGACGGCTCAAGACAAACATCTCTGGATATCAAAAAAAGTGCCGTCATTCATCCCTCATCTGCAAAGGCAAAAATATCTGTATAATTCTCAATCCTTATCCTAGGGTATTTTATATGTCCTAGGTGAAGGGTCTTTTACATGGATAAAAAACTGCAAAAAACTTAAACCGCCGTCTACTGGCAAACTTTATGGACGGGGTGTCTGATTTTGCCGAGGAACCCGTGCACCTCAAGGCTGATATTTTTTTTGATGACGCACTTTTTGAGCGCGAAAAAACATCGCTCTATCTGAACGCCCCCCAACCTATAGCCTTCTCAACCGAAATTCCTGACCCAAACAGCTTTCTAGCACTGGAAGTTTTGAACATTCCTATATTATTGGTGCGGAATAAGAAGGGTGTTTTAAAAGCCTTCATAAACGCCTGTACGCATCGGGGCGGAAAACTGGCTGATGGCGATGGGCATAAAAATTTATTTACTTGCAGTTTCCATGGCTGGTCTTTTGACCCTGACGGTAATGTTGTCAGCCGACCTCAAGAAGCATGCTTTCACTCCGATACATTCGATAATAGATCTGACTTCGCGCTTACAGAATTGCCTGTGTCGGAAACCTGTGGGGTGGTGATAATCGGACTAAAAAAAGATATCGGCGTAGAACCTGCAGATGCGGGATATGAGGCACTTGCCTCAGAACTCCAAAATTATAACCTCAAAACCTATAAGGCACTTGAGCGCAAAGAATTTGACGTCGCCGCAAACTGGAAACTGATAAATGACCTCAGCCTTGAAAGTTACCATTTTCCGGTACTTCACAGGGATACAGTTGCCCAGATTCTTGCTGAAACGTCTATCTTTGATGCATATGACCGATGTAGTCGCTGGGCCTTTCCGTGGAAGTCGATTGGGCGGCTAAACGAAATTGAAGAAAAAGACTGGCCTGAAAAAATTGAAGGCTCATGTACCTACACGCTTTTTCCAGGCGTGATGTTGATACTAAATGCTTCTGGCGCACAGATGATTAGGGCCGAACCGGGAGAAAGACCCAACCATACGCGTATCTCCTATGTCGGTTTAGCGCATCCTGAAACAGATGAAGTTGAAGCCAGAAGCGGCTATGAGTTTGGCGGAAAAGTTTTTGAAGAAGAGGATCTCGTCGCCGCCATTCAATGCCAGAAAGGACTGGAGGCGTCTAACAAAAATCTCATTTTGGGAACGAACGAAGCTCTGCTTCAATTCTGGCACCGGATCTGGGTTCAATCGACAAAATAAAACGATTGATAGTAACTAACTAAACCACAATCATAAGATGCATTATTTAGGTTTATTTCCGAACTGGATTCGTTAAAGTAAAATTTCTGCATGAATGGGGGAACGACATGCTTGAAAATAATGAAGGCTCAGCAACAGATTTTCAGAAGCTCTATACGCCGCAATCTGAAGAATATCTAAATAATTATCGCGATGTTGTGAACGAACTATTTGAGGGCACTGACCAACGCATAGGCTGGTATGACCCCTGGCAAGCTTGGATTGTCACATCACATCAACTTTGCAAAACAATTCTGGCAGATGAACGCCTCACACCGGATTTTATGAACTGGAAATTTGCGCCGCCCCCGACACCGGATGAAGACAAAAATGATTTTGAAATCATGCTGGATAACAGCCTGTTCCGTCTTGACCGGCTGGCCCATCGGCGTGTTCGCAGGTTGGCGGCCAAAGCCTTTTCAATGAGTCAGACCGATAAGATTATGGCAGGCATTGTTGATATTGTTTCCGAGACTTTCGATAAAGTTGCCAATGAAGACGTCTTTGACGTTTCTTCAACACTGGCAGTTGAAATTCCGAGGCGCTCAATTGCGCGCCTTGTTGGCATTCCTTCTGAGAATTCAGAAATTTTCGATAAGCTTGGTTGGGCGATGGTGCGCTATAATGGTTTCACAACTTCACCGGAAGACCGAGCGGAACTGCTAAAGACTGCATTGGCTGGTGTCGCAATGTTGCAAGGCCTCATCGCTGAACGTCGCGCAGCTGACTCGCCGGGAGATGACTTTATCGGTGTTCTGCTTGAAGCACAGGATGGCGATGACCGTCTGAATGATTGGGAAGTTCTTGGCATTGTCGCCGCAATGTTGGCTGCGGGTAGCGATACGGCAAGTGATATGCACCCTTCGTTGATTTATGCCTTACTGGATAATCTACATCAGTATGAAAAATTGAAGCAAGATCCGTCTTTAGTAGATAATGCGATTGTCGAGGCGCTACGATATGAAGCCTTTGGTAAAACAGGCCTGCATAGATATGCACTTGAGGATGTGGAATTTGAAGGCATTACCGTTAAGCGCGGGGAGCAGATTATAATTGCTGGGCAAGCAGCAGGGCTAGATCCGACACAATGGGATAATCCTCAGGAGTTTGACATCACACGTGATTTGAACGGCAACATTGTCTTTGGAACGGGTGCTCATGTTTGCGCCGGTCTTTTTCTGGCAAAATCACAAGCCAAGTTGATGTTACTGGAGTTTATGAAGCGCTTTCCAGACGCTACATTAAAGGAAATGCCAACCCGTGATCCAGAACATTATAATGCCCGCCATGTGACAAAGTTACTGGTCAAAACAAATATCTAAAATCGAATTTAAGCGACAATAGAGGGTATCATCTATTTTATGCCTACCAGGTGAGTGGGGGATGAGTGAGCCTATAACTCACCGCAAGAAATCCAGTTCAGAAAGGCGCAGCAAATGTCAGAGCAAATTAGCAAAAGCGAAAAACATTCAATATTGACTGAAATTGACGATAAGCTTTTTCACATAACACTTAATCGTCCTGAAAAACTTAACGCCCTGTCACCTCAATTGTTGGTAGAGCTTAAAGAGGCGCTGGACGAAGCTGCAAAGAATACTGACATTGCTGTTGTTGTTCTCAAAACCTCAGGTCCTGTGTTTTCTCCGGGCTATGACATTAGTGAGGAGAACTGGATTATTTCTCAATTCCCTGCCGATTATCCCGAAGGTGTTAATCTCCATCAAGATCGACTGGATATTCATGAATTGCTTGATTACTGGCTGGAATTATGGAAATACCCGAAACCGATTGTCGCCCGCGTTCAAGGCCCATGCTTGTCAGGTGCTGGCGAGCTGATTGCTATGTCTGATATTGTTATTGCCGGAAAATCTGCCCGCTTTGGTCACCCGGCGGCGCGTGATCTTGGCATTCCACCGACAGTATTTTTGTGGCCACTATTGATTGGCATGCGCAAAACGAAAGAATTACTTTACACCGCCAAGCTCATTGATGCGGATGAAGCTGTTTCGTTGGGCCTCGTAAATGAAGCAGTTGCTGACGAGGCTTTGGACAATCGCGTTTTGGAAGTGGCACGAGATATAGCCCTGTCACCAGTTGATCATCTTACATTGCTGAAAGAGTCAACCAATGGGTGGTATGAAAATATGGGTTTTGAAGCCTCGGCAAGACGCGCAGCTGACCTGGATGCTGTGTTTCATCAAAGTCCGACCTTCAAAGAGTTTTTCAACACAGTCAAAGAAAAAGGCATGAAAGTCGCGCTTGAAATTCGTCAGAAGCGGTTTGGCACATCAGGCAAAAAGTAACCGCCGCCAATCCTTTTGACTATTTCCTAAAGGCATAAGTGCCAATTCGTGAGTATGATTTTGTAATTTCATTCATTCATAATGAACTATAGTGAGGGTTATCAGCATGTTCAAAGTTGTTATGCCAATCAAACGCAAACCGGGCATGTCCAAATCGGAGTTTGAAGAATATTATGAAAGCATTCACCGCCTGATTGGAGAAAAATATTTGCGCGGCTATGCGCATAAATATAGTCGCCGATATCTGCATAATTTGGATGATGGTAGTGGTACTATTCAAGAAGATCCAGAATATGATGTGCTTCTGGAAGCTTGGTATCCTGATGAAGAAACCTTCCGTGCATTTCTCGAGTCTATTTCTACGCCAGAAATTGCAGATGAAATCGCCACGGATGAAGAGAAGTTTTTTGACCGATCATCCATGCGAATGTACAGGATTTACGAACAAGACTCGGAAATATTGTGAGCCTGTAACATTTCTATCGAATGCAGAATTAAAGAGATGTCTTGTCAAATGGGACCAAATGTTCAAATCTAATGAAAATTATTATGTGAGGGTTAAAATGGCTTATATTCAAGCAAGCAAAAATAGTTTCAGCAAAAAATCTACTGCAGAGCAGGTCACTGAAGGCGTTGATCTTTCGGGCAAGACGGTACTCGTAACGGGTGTCGCATCAGGTCTCGGAAAAGAAGCAATGCGGGTTCTCGCTATGCGCGGCGCACATGTTCTTGGGTTGGACCGGACTATGGAAGCTGCACAGTCCGCCTGCTCTGATGTTACGGGCACAACGACTCCATTTGAGTGTGATTTGGCAGACCCCCAGTCAATCATTGCATGTGCGGAGAAAATCAAAGGACAGTTTCAATCACTTGATGTCATTTTGACAAATGCCGGAATTATGACGCCACCATATAAAGTCGTCGATAAATATAAAGAGCCATTGGAAATTCAATTTGCGGTTAACTTTCTCGGGCATTTTGTTCTAATCAACCGCCTTATGTCTCTCCTTGAAGCCGCTCCTGCAGGTAGGCTGGCACTTGTTGCCTCTGAGGGTTATGCAACCGCCCCGCGCAAGACTGGTATTGCCTTTGAAGACTTAAGTTTCAGCAAAGGCTATGACGCACTGACAGCCTATGGACATTCAAAAATCGCAGTCATGTTACTGAGCCAAGAATTCTCACGCCGTCTGGAAGGCACAAACATCACATCTAATTCCATTCACCCTGGCGTCATCAGAACTAATCTCGCCAGTGATACTGAGAGTTTCAAAGTAAAACTAATTTCCATGTTTGCCGGCCCGTTTACTCGCACCATTCCGCAGGGAACAGCGACGCATTGTTTCGTTGCATCACATCCATCACTTGAAGGCGTAAGCGGTCAGCATTTTGCTGACAGTAATCCTAAAGAACCGAAGGATCACCCACTTGTGAAAGATGTGGAACTGGCCGGAAAGCTTTGGGACAAGGCAACAGAACTTGCTGACGGATATCTAATCTAAGACACCCGTCAACTTTCTTTTGCGTTACTTTTGCCTGTAGGAACTAAAGCCGAGATTGCCTCTAAGAGTCGGCCCGGCATAATCGTCGTGGTAAATACCGCGTCTTTGAAGTTCTGGCACAATATATCGCGAGAACTCTTCATAAGCTCCCGGCGTATGAGAAGCAAACAGCACAAATCCATCAGCAGCGCCTTCGGTGAACCATTTCTCTAATTCATCCGCCACCTGCTTTGGGTCTCCAACAATATGGGGTGCTTCGTGCACTGTTCCACGACCACTATGGTCAACGAAATCTCTCAGTGTCGGGTTGGATTTTCCGCTCAGGCGAACAACCTTGTCGAGAATCCCGCGCAATCCGTTAATACTACGCAGTTCTTCATCTGTGAAAGGTTCATCATAGCCTTTGGTCGCAAAGTCAAAATTCAAGACTTCCGAAAGTAGTGTCAGACCATCAATTGGCTTGGCAAGATTATTCACATAAGCATATTTATCTTCAGCAATCGCCTGCGTTTCACCGGTTGTGACATAAACCGCCGGACAAATCGCAATCGTATCAGGGTCACGACCCTGCTTCGCAGCTTCTTCGCGCATCTCTTTACGTACCTGAACACCACGCTCAACATTATTCTGAATGGTGAAAATCACCTCACCCCATTCGCAGGCAAATTGACGCCCGCGCCCACTTTGCCCGGCCTGAACAATCACCGGATGGCCTTGAGGTGATGGCGGTACAGTGAAAGTTCCCTTGGTTTGAAACCACTCACCCTGAAAATCATAAGATCGAACTTTTTCAGGATCGGCAAAAACACCATTTTCTTTATCAAACAGAATGGCATCCGGATCCCATGCACCCCACATGTCGATGATATTTGTCATTAACTCATCTGCGCGGTCATAACGTCTATCATGCTCAATTGTGCCCGCCGCCCCCATATTGAAAGCTTCCGAGTCATTGAGCGAGGTCACAACATTCCAGCCGGCTCTCCCGCCAGTCATGTGATCCAGTGTCATCATGGTCCGCGCAATGTGAAAAGCGTTATAATAAGTTGTTGATATCGTTGCGGCGAGACCAAGGTTTTTAGTTGCCATAGCCATAGTCGCCAAAATCGGCACTGGGTCCATTTTAACGACACGAATACCGTTTTTTACAGCCTCCTTGTGGTCCGCACCATAAATATCCGGCAAAGCAAGCCTGTCATCAAAAAAGCCAAGGTGAAATTTGCCATCCTCCAAAGCTCGCGCAATACGCTGATAATAGTCAGGTGTCAGAAAATCTCCCGCAGATTGGTGGTGACGCCATGAGGCAGGATAGTTCGAACAGTTTTGGGCCTGCATAAAGCCAACCATGATTATTTTACGATTATCGGCCAAACTGACCTCCCCATATTAAGTTATTTATTGGTCCATACTATTAAGAAATTTTTATCATATAATAAAACCCCACGCAAACTGCAAAGGACAAAAAAAGGCATATAAAGTTGATAAGAGAGGCAAGGTATTGTTGATTAAATTGGCACATGGTTCACAGTGTCAAGCTAGTCACTAAGGTATCGACTATTATTTTTTACCGTCTGTGATAATTTCGATAATGGCTGCAACATGAGCTTCATTCATATTAAAACGCCGCCGCATTTCTTCAATTTTTTGCATTTCATTATCCGTGATAATACCATCACTGAAAGCTGCAGCGATTTCTGCTTCCATAAGAGCCTTACGTTTTTCAATCTGGCTCGTAAAAGCACTAGCGATGATACCTGTTAATAAGGCCACCGTACAAACACCTATCAAAGCGGTAAGCGCACCAACCATTTTACCTAATGTAGTAATAGGCGACACATCCCCATAACCTACAGTCGTAAGGGTAATTAAAGCCCACCACATACTTTCAGGTATTGAAGCGAAAGCCTCTGGTTGAGCCTGATGCTCAAGGACATACATAAGAGCACTGGCAATGAATAAAGCGAGTGTAAAAAGATATAGTGCTGCTAAAAAAGACTGTCGCTCCTCATAAATTGCTGAACCCAGATCTTCTAACGCAGTCGAGTAATTTGACATTTTAAGCAGTCTGAGAATACGCACCACACGTATCCAGCGCAAATCAGCGCTACCAACAAAAATTGAGATAAGGCTCGGCAGAAGAGCGGCCAAATCCACAAGACCATTGAAACTCAAAATATATTCGATGCGTTTTCCAAAAGGTGTTTTATAAGCGCTATCTTTTTTTGCAACGGCAGACCAAAGACGAAGTACATATTCTGTTCCGAAAACAATAATGGAAAACATCTCAAATGCTGCAAATTCCTGTCTAAATAAAGAGCCAATTGTCTCAACGGACTCAAGACTGACTGCCATAACATTTGTGATAATTAAAATTGTAAGAAATCTGTCGACAAAGCTACTGACTTTATCGCCATTTTGGGCTTGCCCAAGAATTTCATAAACACGCTTTTGTATCTGCATCACCAAGCACTCTAAACATAGAATTTATTTAGAATGAGTCATTTTTCACTAAACCGCAAGGTAGGGAAACAAGTGAAAAAAAAATTCACATGACGACGCATATAAAAATAAATTATAAAATATTTTTTATAATATAATTTAATGATTTATTAATAGTAAAACATAGGTCTATGCATGCCTGACAAAGACCTTGTTTGTTTTATTCATTATCTTTTCTCCCAGCGACAGAAGAAAAAATTAAAGTTAGCGAAACGTCCAAATCCGGTAAAAGACTAACTTCACAGCCAACAAAGGCATCATTAGATCCCCCGAACCTATGGTTTTATATTGACTCATTAAACCGTCCTTGGGCAAGATTATTTTTGATTTATAGGGGGGAACTATGGAAGACGGAAGTCCAAGCCAAACTGCGCTTATGGTCGCTGTTCTGCGAGCTCATCATTGTCACTTAGCGCCGGAACCAAAAATATTACAAGACACAACAGCCCTCCCCTTAAGTGGTATGGCTGATCTGGACGCCGTTAAAGATTATAAAAATGGCGTGATTGAATTCTTTTCCGGCCTCAGCAGTCGGGCAGTCGCTGAAAGTTTTGTTCAACAAATCACCGACTCAGTTTGTATGCGCTCTCGCTTGGTAGAAGAACGCCTTACTGAAGCCCGCACTCAAGGGCTTGAACAACTTGTTATTCTGGGCGCCGGCCTGGACTCAACAGCCTATCGCTGTACCGCCCAGCTTGATAGTGTCCCAGTTTTTGAAATTGACCATCCGGCGACGCAGCATTGGAAAAAAACCAGACTGACAGAATGTAATATTGACCTGCCGGATAATTTACAATTTGTCGGGTTTGACTTTGAAAACCAGACCCTTGCAGAGGCACTTGCGGCTGGAGGTGTTCGATCGGATGCTGTTACCATGTTCACTTGGCTAGGCGTGCAAATGTATCTGACCCCGGCAACAGTTCAGGCAACTCTCGCCGTTTTGGGCAAGTTCCCGTCAGGTAGTCAGTTGATAATGGATTTTGCTATGCCGGATGCCACACACCCCGATGAGGAGCTACAAGACCCAGTCGGCGAGTTAAACCGTGTAGTATCCCAAATGGGTGAACCTTTTGAGAGCACTTACACGGAGAAACAGCTTGAGGATTGTCTTAAATCAGCCGGCTTCGCGGATGTCTCATTTTATACAGCCGGACGAATACTAGACTCGTTCCTAGAAGGCAATCGGGACATTTGTAGTGTTCCAGACGAGGCCTGCTTCCTTTTGGCAGCCACAGTTTAAAAATCATCAAACCAGAATGAGAGGCAGTTGCTTTAAACGCTGTCAATCATATTGAAAAAACACTAATAAGTGCGACTAAATGCGCCAACACGGGCAGTT
>NYTN01000058.1 GCA_002683515.1 Rhodobiaceae bacterium | reverse complement strand
TCAGACTCAGACGGGTTGGGAGCTTGTCGCCATTTTGAGCATTGAAATCAGCGGATACCGACCAGTATTCACGAGGGATAAATTTTTCAATTTCCAGCTCGCGCTCGCAAATAAGTTTTAAAGCCACCGATTGCACACGGCCTGCTGAACGTGCGCCGGGGAGTTTCCGCCATAGCACAGGTGACAGGTTAAACCCGACCAGATAATCGAGCGCACGGCGCGCCAGATAGGCATGGACGAGCTTTTCATCCAATTCTCGTGGATGGTTCATGGCTTCTGTGACGGCGTTGCGCGTAATGGCATTAAACACGACGCGTTGAATTTGTTTGCCGTCTAGAACACCTTTTTCTCGCATCACTTCAAGAACATGCCAGCTAATAGCTTCACCTTCTCTGTCTGGGTCGGTTGCAAGAATAAGGCGATCAGATTTTTTAAGATAATCAGCGATTTCATTCAGCCGCTTACCTGAAGCTGATTGAACTTCCCAGATCATTGAAAACTCTTCATCCGGATCAACAGAACCATTTTTTTCAGGCAAATCGCGCACATGACCAAAGGAGGCAAGGACTTTGTAGTCGTTCCCTAGATACTTATTGATGGTTTTTGCTTTGGCCGGTGACTCGACAATGACAAGGTCCATCAGCTTCTCCAGATCCTCTGAGGCGATAAGGCAAATTAATTATGAAACGCATAAATGGGTGAAACTGACCAAGATGTCAAATTAGGAATGCCAAACACAATAAAAAATTTTATAATTATGCATCTTCTGGTTGTTGGATATTATTTAGTTATTTGTTCTAAATTAGAATGATCAGCGAGTAGTTTTTGGTATTTGAGGCCGTGGTAATGGTAAGTGTTATTTTTTCGGGTGTTGTGTATACAGCGGTTTTACTTGGCTGTTATGATGGCGACACCTGCACATTGAGTTTTCAACAAGCGCCGCCTTTTCTGGCGACACAAAAGGTCCGTTTTGTGGATTTTGATACCCCTGAATTGGGAAGAGCAAAATGTTTGTCAGAGAGAAAACTTGCAGAAAAAGCGCGGGACTTTACCCAAGTGTTTATGGAGGGGCAGGGGCTTTTATATACAGACGGCAAACGAGGTAAATATGGTCGCTTACTGGTTTCTGCGCCAGAATTACGGGATACGCTAATTTCTAAAAAACTCGCACGAGCATATCGAGGGGGTAAAAGAGATGGTTGGTGCGGCTAGTCTTCTTATCTTTCGAGTTTGCTGATACCTCGAAATGACCTGATTAGCTTTCCGGCCAGTTCGGGCAATGCCTCAAGTGATTTACTGGCGGAACCATAAAGCGCTATTAGCTGATGGTTAGTTATAGGGCTAAAACTGGCACTTCGGATTAGTCTTATTGCGTCAGGTATGTTTTGTTCGCGTTTAATCATGAGCAATTTCAGCGCCCCAAATAGGTCCCTTGGAAGCCGCTAAGCATCGCACTTTGGGATAGGGAAACATAGGATTATTCCTTTTCATTTTCAGTGTTACCGATTTTAGTTTCTACACCCTTCCACAAGCGTTGAATGTTTTCAAGGTGCTTGAAAAAAACAATAAATGTCATCACCAAACTTATAAAAGCGATATTTTGTGTGTCCGGCTGTAGATAAAATATAATAGGGATAGCTAAGCTTGCCGTTAATGCTGCAAGTGACGAGTATCTAAATAACCCTGCCATAATCAGCCATATCAAGGCGAAACCCGTCACTGCCCAGATTGATAACCCTGCGATCACACCAATATAGGTCGCGACGCCTTTGCCACCTTTAAACCTTAGCCAGACAGGATAGATATGGCCTAAAAATGCCGCAAAGCCGATAAAGGTCGCTTGAGTATCTGATAGGAAGCTTTTTGCTATCAGGATAGCTGCAACACCTTTGAGCATGTCAGTGATTAGTGTCGCCAACGCGATTTTTTTGTTGCCGGTTCTCAGAACATTGGTTGCCCCGATATTGCCTGATCCGAGGTTGCGGATATCTTCCATACCTGCAAAGCGTGTGTAAACCAATCCGGATGGGAAAGAGCCAATAAGATACCCTATAAGTATAAAAATTAAGATGTTTTCCATCTCAGTCATTATTTTCACAAACGATTTTACCGGAAACAATTGTTTTCATTACTTTTCCCTGAACTTTACGGCCTTCAATGGCTGCATTTCGAGAGCGTGAATGAAGATTGTCCGCGTCAACAATCCATGGCGCATCAATATCTATGAGAGCTAAATCCGCAGGGTGACCAATGGTCAGTGCGCCGGCAGAAAGGCCAAGCAGCTTGGCTGGTGTAGTACTCATAGCGGCAATTAGGCGGGTTAGTGGGACTTCAATTTCATGATGCAGTGTTAAGCCGGCGGCGAGGAGTGTTTCAACCCCAATTGATCCAAATTCTGCCTCCCCAAAAGGTCGTCTTTTCGCATCTTCCCCTTGCGGGTTATGACCAGAAACAATCACATCAATCGTCCCGTCCGCTATCGCTTCAATCAGCGCTTGACGATCTTCTTCTGTCCGAAGCGGTGGCATCAATTTGGCGAAGGTTCGATAATTTTCTACATCATTCTGATTAAGCATCAGATGATTGGCTGAAACTCCACAAGTCACAGGCAGGCCTTTATCCTTAGCTTGACGGATGATGTCGATACTTTCGCGCGATGAAATTTGCGCGACATGATATCTCGCCCCGGTGGCTTCAACCAAACGAATATCTCGTTCAATCATAATGGTTTCGGCAATAACAGCTATGCCAGAAAGACCAAGGCGAATAGCAAGCTCGCCTTCATTCATTACCCCATCACCAACAAGATTGGTATCAATGGCGTGATGCATAATCAGTGCATTAAAATTAGCCGCATAACTCATTGCTTTTTGCATGATGCGGGCATTCATGACGCTCCGGCTACCATCAGTAAAAGCTACAGCGCCGGCTTCATGTAACAAGCCGAATTCATTCATCATCTCACCGTTAAGCCCTTTAGTGATGCCTGCCATGGGATGGACATTAACAAGTGCCGTACCACGCGCACGACGCGAGATGTAATCAACAAGTGCGGCATCATCAATGACGGGTTGAGTGTCCGGCATCATAATCATGGTTGTGACCCCACCTGCTGCTGCAGCTTGTGAGGCAGTGGCGAGTGTTTCACGATACTCCTCGCCGGGTTCACCAATGAAAACCTGCATATCTACAAGCCCGGGTGTTGTTACCAGCCCCGTGCCATCAATAATTGAAGCGTCTGATGGAGGGCGAATATCACTACCACAGGCAATAATGCCTTCATCATTAAAAACAATGGCGCCAATCTCATCGAGACCGGAGGCGGGATCAAAAAGTCGGGTGTTAGTAATCGCGCGCATCACGCGGTTCCCCCGTTTTCTGATCCGTTTGGCAGGTTTTTGGCTAATGCCTCGAGTACTGCCATGCGAACTGCGACACCCATTTCTACCTGTTCAGCAATCAGGCTTTTTTCAGGATCATCGGCAAGTATGCTATCAATTTCTACGCCTCTGTTCATTGGGCCGGGGTGCATAACGAGTGCATCTTGTTTAGCAAATTTAAGTTTCTCGTAATCCAGTCCATAGAGATGAAAATATTCTCGTAAAGAAGGGATATACGCGCTATCCATGCGTTCATTTTGGATACGGAGCATCATAACAATATCGCAACCCTCAAGGCCGGACTGCATATCGTGGAAGCAATGCACGCCGAGGCCTTCAAAACTTTTGGGAAGCATTGTTCGTGGCCCGACGAGATTCACTGTTGCGCCCATGGCCTGTAAAAGGAGAATATTGGAGCGTGCGACCCTGGAGTGAACTATGTCACCACATATAGCAACTCGAAGTCCCTGAAGTTTGCCCTTTGCGCGGCGAATAGTCAGGGCGTCCAGCAATGCTTGGGTTGGGTGTTCATGTGACCCGTCTCCGGCATTAAGGACAGCACAGGAAACTTTTTGTGATAGTAAACTGACCGCGCCGGAAGACCCGTGTCTGACAACCAGCAAATCGGGGTTCATTGCATTAAGTGTCACAGCGGTGTCGACCAGTGTTTCCCCTTTATTAATCGATGAGGTGGAAAGGTTCATGTTCATAACATCTGCCCCAAGGCGCTTGCCTGCAAGCTCAAATGAGCTTTGAGTGCGTGTAGAACTTTCGAAAAACAAATTAATTTGGGTGCGCCCGCGAAGAATGTCATTCTTCTTGTCGGCGCGTCTATTTAGCTCAACATAGTCATCGGCAAGATTAAGCAGATAATTAATTTCTAAAGGGGAAAGCCCTTGTATACCGATAAGATGTCGGCTGAGGAAGCCCTCGAAGGCTGATAGTTCGGACGTACCAGTCATTAAAGGTCCATTATATACTGTTCCGTTAGTATCTTGGCAAGGGCTTAAATATTTATTTAAAATAAATAATAAACCTAAAGCTTTATATCCTTGGCAATTCCTAGTTGATTAAGGTTTTTTTCATATCGATCCAAGGTTTAATCTTGAAGCAATATACATCTGTAATATTCTAATGTAATTATTTTATATCACGTACATGACAATTGCTTTAAATATATTAAATATTAATGATATATATTAATATTATTTAATTATTCAATAAATCCAAAAAACCTTGCAAGATATAAGCTGCAGCCATTTTATCCACTACATCGGCGCGTTTAGCTCGGCTCATATCAGCGTCAATAAGTGTACGTTTTACAGCAGAGGTGGACAGTCTTTCGTCCCAGAATACAATAGGTTGGTCTTTTTGCTGAAGTAAATTTCTTGCAAATGCCCTGCTTGCTTGAACCCTAGGTCCTTCACTGCCGTCCATATTAAGTGGAAGCCCAATAACCAATGCCCCGATATTATGTGTTTTTTCAAAGGCTCTGAGAGACTTCGTGTCCTTTGTAAACTTACTGCGTTTGATGGTCTCAAGCGGGGTGGCAATTTTAAACATCGTATCACTGATGGCGAGACCAATCGTTTTGGTGCCAAGGTCAAGCCCCATGAGTTTTTGACCGGACTCGATAAATTGCAGCAAGGTTTTGGGGTCATCAAGAATTGGCATGCGTTACCATAACAGTTTTTCTTTTTTATTGATATTTCTGGTGATATTTTCTGAGAATAGAGCAATATTCTCGCGTATAGATTGATTAGTAATTCGCCGAGTGTTAGTTTCCCGACACTTTTTGAATATTTGGTTAGGGGTGTCTATGTCTGTTGATGATAAGACCGTTCACCGGATTGCCCGGTTGGCTAGAATTGCCGTTCCTAAGGAAGAGATTTCCTCGCTTGGAACGGAGCTTAATGCAATTCTCGGATTTATTGAGCAGCTCAGTGAGGTAAATACGGATGATATTTTACCCATGACAGCCGTTGTGGAGACCGAAATTAAAAGACGCGAGGATGCGGTCACTGATGGCGGCTATGTTGAAGACATTACAGCAAATGCCCCCGCCAGTGACGATGATTATTTTGCTGTCCCAAAAGTGGTGGAGTAATTAATGAGAGCTTCTAAACTTACAGATTTGTCACTTGCTGAGGCGCGCGATGGGCTTCTTCAGAAAGACTTTACCTCCGAAGAACTTACACAGGCGCATATCTCAGCGATGGAAGCTGGACGCAAACTTAACGCTGTTATTCTAGAGACGCCTGAAAAAGCTATCGATATGGCCAAGGCTTGCGACGCTAAACTTTCTTATGGGGGCGGCGGCGCGCTAGAAGGTCTTCCGATTGGTGTGAAGGATTTATTCTGTACCAAAGGTGTACGCACGACAGCTTGTTCAAAAATTCTGGGTGATTTTACACCGCCCTATGAAAGCACTGTCACGCAAAATTTATGGGATGCTGGGGCTGTTCATCTTGGCAAGCTAAACAATGATGAATTCGCCATGGGGTCATCAAATGAGACATCTTGCTTCGGGCCAGTGAATAATCCATGGCGGAATAAGGCTAAAGAAACAAACCTAGTTCCTGGTGGGTCATCAGGCGGGTCATCCGCTTCGGTAGCCGCGCATATTGGTGTGGCTGCTACAGCGACAGATACGGGCGGATCGATTAGACAGCCTGCCGCTTTTACGGGAACGGTCGGGCTAAAGCCAACCTATGGCAGATGCTCACGCTGGGGCATTGTTGCTTTCGCATCCTCTCTTGATCAAGCAGGTCCAATCACAAGAACAGTGAGAGACTCTGCTATTATGCTTGGAGCAATGGCAGGGCATGACGCTAAAGATACAACATCTATTGATACACCTGTTCCTGATTATGAGGCTGCTCTAGGAGTAAATTTAAACGGCAAGAAAGTCGGAATTCCAAAAGAATACAGAATTGATGGGATGTCCGATGAAATCGAGAAGCTTTGGCAGCAAGGTATTTATTGGTTGAAAGATGCCGGAGCTGAAATTGTTGACGTAAGTTTGCCACACACAAAATATGCGCTTCCGGCTTACTATATTATTGCACCGGCCGAAGCTTCATCTAATCTCGCGCGTTATGACGGCGTGAGATACGGCACCCGACATGAGGGCGATAACCTTCTTGAAATGTATGAGAAAACACGCGGTGCAGGTTTTGGTGCAGAAGTGCGCCGCCGAATTATGATTGGAACTTATGTTCTTTCTGCGGGGTATTATGATGCATATTATCTTAAGGCTCTAAAAGTTCGGCGCCTTATATCTGATGATTTTAAGCAGGCTTTTGAGAAATGCGATGTCCTTCTGACCCCGGCAACGCCGTCCTCAGCTTTTACAATTGGTGAAAATCTTCATGACCCGCTAGCCATGTATATGAATGATGTTTTCACGGTTACCGTAAACCTTGCGGGTCTGCCGGGAATTTCCGTTCCTGCTGGTCTTAATATGCAAGGTCTACCTCTGGGTTTACAACTCATCGGTCAGCCTTTCGGTGAAGAGGCTCTCCTAGGAATAGCTGAAAAAATTGAACAGGCTGCCGAGTTCGACGCCCGTCCTGAAGTCTGGTGGAACTAGAGTGGCGATAAGGTGGATGTCATGAATGAAGCAACGAATGATAATTTAATCAGTGGCGCAACCGGTGATTGGGAGGTTGTTCTCGGTTTGGAAGTGCATGCTCAAGTGTTGTCAGAGGCTAAATTATTTTCCGGTGCGGCGACTGAATATGGTGCTGAGCCGAATACGCAAGTCTCTTTAGTCGATGCTGCCATGCCGGGCATGTTGCCAGTGATAAACTGGAAATGTGTTGAGCAGGCTGTTCGGACAGGTCTGGGTCTGAAAGCTCAAATCAATAATTACTCTGTGTTTGATAGAAAGAATTATTTTTATCCTGATTTGCCTCAGGGCTATCAAATTTCGCAATTTCTCCAGCCTGTTGTTGGTGAGGGGGAAATAATTATTGACCTTGATGACGGTTCAACAAAAATAGTTGGTATTGAACGACTTCATCTTGAGCAGGATGCAGGTAAATCCGTGCATGATCAGCACCCTGATTTAAGTTTTGTCGATTTGAATCGATCGGGCGTGGCACTTATGGAAATCGTTTCACGACCCGATATGCGATCCTCTGCCGAGGCGCAAGCCTATGTAAAAAAGCTGCGTGCAATTTTGCGGTATCTCGGCACATGTGACGGGAATATGGAGCAGGGCAGTATGCGTGCTGATGTGAACGTTTCCGTTCGTAAACAAGGCGACCCTCTCGGTACGCGCTGTGAGATCAAAAACGTGAATTCTATTCGCTTTATCGGTCAGGCGATTGAACATGAGGCGCGCAGGCAAATTGCTATCATTGAAGATGGTGGGTCCATTGCTCAAGAGACACGACTTTTCGACCCTAAAAACGGTGAAACCCGTTCCATGCGATCTAAAGAAGAGGCACACGACTATAGATATTTCCCTGATCCTGATTTATTGCCTTTGACTTTTTCGCAGGATTTTGTCGACGAAATTGCGGCAAGCCTCCCGGAGTTGCCCGATACCAAAAAAGCTAGGTTTATATCTGATTATGGTTTGTCGGCTTATGATGCAGGTATACTTGTCGCTGAAGCTGAAAGTGCAGCTTATTTTGAAGAGGCTGCGACAGGTCGAGATGCTAAAACTGTTGCGAACATGGTTATTGGTAGTTTGTTTGCCGGACTAAATAAGGCTGGCTTAAATATTATTAATAGCCCCGTCACTCCAGAAAATTTAGGTGTGCTTGTAGACCTCCTTTCCGATGACACTATTTCCAGCCGCATCGCTAAGGATGTGTTTGAAATGATGTTTGAAGATGGGCCGGATCAAGGCAAATCCCCCTCGGTTATTGTCGAGGAAAAGTCCTTGAAGCAGGTCACTGATACAGGCGCGATTGAAGCGGCGGTTGACGAGGTGTTGTCTGCTAATCCCGAAAAAGTTGCACAAGCAAAGGAAAAGCCAAAAATGGCTGGCTGGTTCGTGGGTCAGGTTATGCAGTCAACAGGCGGTAAAGCTAACCCTCAATCAGTTAACAAGCTGGTCCTTCAAAAACTGGGTATTGAAGAGTAGGTTATGCCCCATCTCATGATACTCATAGGCGTTAGTTTGTTCGGTCTATTAGCAAGCTGTGTTATTTCTTGATAATCAAGATGCTTAGTTGCCGGTAAATTTTGCTGCACGCTTTTCAAGAAATGCTGTAACACCTTCATAAAAATCACCGGTATGTCCGGCTTGAAGTTGCAGTTGGCGCTCTCTGTCGAGTTGAGTTTCAAAATTATTATCCAAACTGTCCCACATGGCCTGACGAATAAAACTTTGACCTGAGGGCCCATCTGCAAGTTTTCTGGCTACTTTCTCGGTTTCTTCAATGAGCGTTTCATCGTCAAATACGCGATTAATCAGCCCCCATTCCTGAGCGGTTTCTGCTGGAAGTTTTTCCCCCAGAAGTGCTAGTTCTCGCGCTCTAGCACCGCCAATAAGTCTTGGAACAATCCAAGTCACACCGCAATCAGGCACAAGGCCGATATTACGAAAGGCTAGAAGAAAATAAGATGACCTCGCTGCCATAATAAGGTCGCATGAAAGGGCAATACCGACTGCTGCACCCGCACATGGACCGTTAACAGCGCTAATAATCGGGCAATGTAAATTTCTTAAACGGCGCATAATTGGATGGTAACTGAGCTC
>NYTN01000057.1 GCA_002683515.1 Rhodobiaceae bacterium | reverse complement strand
CAAAAACTGAATAATTTGGCAAATGAACTTTATGACGGATATGACCGCGGCCACCTTCCGCCACCATGACACTGTTATAAAGTGAACCATCTTCTTCATATGGCAAACCGAAAATATAAGAAGGGCCACCATCAGCCGTTTCAGCAACAAGCTGATCCGCGACATTCTTAATATAGCTCACAAATGCGCGCTTCATTAACAAGTCTTCTGGGGGGTAACCACATAAAAATAACTCATTCGCAACTACAAGATCGGAACCGACTTGAGCTACTTCAGCACGCGCTGCACGCAATAAATCCGCATTACCGGAAACATCTCCGACTTTCGGATTTAGCTGTGCCAGCGTTATGGTTATTTTTTCTTCCATAGCAAGTATTTAGCGTTAGTCACGGCTGAGAACAAGCCCAACCTCCACCCTCTTGAATTTTGTCTAAAAAGCTGACAAAAGAAAGTTGAAGTTGGATAAACCTTAATAGGTTAACGCCGTAATAGGTTAGATAAGGTTAAAAGATGAACTGGTCTCCAGATAGCTGGCGCAACAAGCCTGTAAAGCAAGTGCCAACTTATGATGATGAAAAAGCATTAAAAGATGTGGAAGAACGCATTGCGGGTTTTCCACCTCTGGTTTTTGCTGGTGAAGCTAGAAATTTAAAAAGCCAATTGGCAAGTGTTTGCAATGGAGAGGCTTTTTTGCTTCAGGGTGGAGATTGTGCCGAAAGCTTTGCAGAACATCAGGCAGACTATATTCGTGACACATTCCGCGTCATGCTTCAAATGGCCGTGGTGCTGACTTTTGGCACTAAACTCCCCGTTGTTAAAGTCGGACGGATTGCTGGTCAATTTGCCAAGCCGCGCTCTGAAGACACAGAAATTCTTGATGGGGTGGAATTACCAAGTTATCGCGGCGACATTATTAACGGTATTGAGTTTACCGAAGAAGCCCGTGTCCCCGACCCTACCAGACAGATATCTGCTTACAGACAATCTGCCTCGACATTAAATCTACTGCGCGCCTTTGCTAAGGGCGGTTATGCAGATTTGAATGAAGTACATCGGTGGAATCTCGGTTTCGTAGCGGAGAGTCCCCAAGGTGAGCGCTATCAGGAGATTGCTGACCAGATTGACGCCGCAATGAGCTTCATGAATGCATGTGGGATTAACAGTACTACTGCGCCACAGATGGGCATGGTTGATTTCTATACAAGCCATGAGGCGCTGTTACTTGTCTACGAACAAGCGTTGACCCGTCTCGACAGTACCAGCGGTGATTTCTTCGATACATCAGCACATATGCTTTGGATTGGTGACCGCACCCGACAGCCGGATAGCGCCCACGTCGAATTCTTGTCCGGTATTAAAAATCCAATTGGGCTGAAGTGTGGACCAAGTTTAGACCCGGAAGAATTAATCGTGCTGCTTGATAAGCTTAATCCCGATAATGAAGCTGGGCGGATAACGCTTATCTCACGATTTGGTCATGACAAAGTTGAGGACCATCTTCCAGCTCTTATCAAACAAGTCGAAACTGAAGGCCGAAAAGTTGTCTGGTCATGCGATCCAATGCACGGCAATACAATCAAAGCTTCCAATGGATATAAGACACGCCCTGTAGATCGTATTCTGACAGAAGTGGAACAGTTTATCGGTGTTCACCAAGCTGAAGGTACTCACCCTGGCGGCATCCACTTTGAAATGACAGGTCAAAATGTGACTGAATGTTTGGGTGGAGCACAGGCGATCACAGAAACAGATTTATCCAGCCGTTATCACACACATTGCGATCCAAGGTTGAACGGCTCTCAGGCTCTTGAGCTTGCTTTCCATATTAGTGAGAAACTGAAACGCCACCACGAAGAAAATACAAAAGTCGCTTAATTTAGAAATTTAATCTTAGCTTACCGGTTGCTTCATTGTAACAAGTTCTTCTGCCGCTGTTGGATGCACAGCGACAGTTGCATCGAATTGAGATTTTGTTGCACCCATTTTCACGGCAATACCAAAAGCCTGAATCATTTCCCCACTGTCAGGGCCGACAATGTGAAGTCCAAGGACTTTATCAGTCTTGCGGTCAACAACGAGTTTCATAAGTGTCTTTTCATCACGGCCAGATAATGTGTGCTTCATCGGTCGGAATACGGATTTATAAATATCAACGTCAAATTTATTATCCCTAGCCTCTTCTTCGGTCATGCCGACCGTGCCAACGGGCGGTTGAGAAAAAACTGCTGTGGGGATATTGGAATGGTCAACAGCAAGCGGGGTGTTGTTGAAAACCGTTTCAGCAAATGCCGCCCCTTCTCTAATAGCGATTGGCGTAAGTTGGCTTCGGTCAGTCACATCCCCAACAGCGTAGATATTATCAATTGAAGTTTGAGAGTATGTATCAACTTTGATTTCACCCTTTGAACCAAGCTCGACATCAACAATATCTAAGCCTAGTCCTTGAACATATGGTACACGACCCGTCGCATACATCACACATGATGTTTCCCGGCGTGTCCCGTTGTTAAAGGTAACTTCAAAACCCACCCCAACCTTCTTAATAGATGTGACGTCATTTTGGGTTTGAACATCTATCCCTTTTTTAACCATTTCTTCTTGGACATGGGTGCGAATATCACCGTCAAAGCCACGTAAAATTTCTTCGCCGCGATAAACAAGAGTAACATTCGCGCCGAGGCCGTTGAAAATACCGGCAAATTCAACAGCAATATATCCGCCGCCTACAATCGTAATATCAGACGGAAAGTCTTTTAAATAAAATGCTTCATTGGAACTAATGGCATGTTCAATACCTTCAATTTGAGGCATAAAGGGCGTCGCACCTACAGCTATCAAAATATAATTTGCAGTGATTTCACGCCCATCCATCATTACAGTATGCGCATCTTTGAAAACGGCTCTGCCGTTTAATATTTCCACCCCAGAGGCTTCCAGATTCCGCATATAGATTTTATTTAACCGATCAATTTCTGTATCTTTATTGGCAACAAGCTTAGACCAATCAAATGAGCTTTGACCAACCTCCCAGCCAAAACCAGCAGCATCTTCAAATTCTTCAGCAAAATGACTGGCGTAAACAAAAAGCTTTTTAGGTACACAGCCTCTAATAACACAGGTACCACCAACGCGGTGTTCTTCTGCAATGGCAACTTTGGCGCCATAGGATGCACTCATTCGTGCCGCCCGAACGCCCCCACTTCCGGCGCCAATAACAAACAAGTCATAGTCAAAACTCATAATTCACCGAACTCTTTTAAGCCACTCTCAGTGGCGATGATTGCCCCAGTCGCCAAGCCTAAAAAGAGACCATGCTCAACAACACCGGGTATATTTAAGATGTCTTCAGAGAGTGAGGTTACATCATCAATCTGCCCCAAAGCACAGTCATAAATATAATGACCACCATCCGTTTCAACAGGACTCTCAGCGCCCCGTAAAGTTACATCTCCAGCCAAACCATTGGCACTAATGGCTTCGCAAATCATCTGTGCGGTTGTTTCGTGCGCAAACATATTAACTTCCACAGGCAGAGGGAATGCACCAAGATGCTCAACAAGCTTACTGTCATCAGCAATTATAATCATACGTGCTGAAGCCGCAGCTACAATTTTTTCTCTCAGAAGAGCTGCACCGCCTCCTTTAATAAGCGAAAGGCCAGCATCCATTTCATCGGCGCCATCCACTGTCATATCAAGGCCTTCGAGTTCATCAAGATTTACAAGAGGGATATTTAATCCCTCAGCTTGTTGGCGCGTTTCCTCGGAAGTCGGCACACACCTCACTTTCAACCCCGCCGCGCATTTTTCACCTAGGCCATCAACGAAATGCTTTGCTGTTGAACCAGTACCCAAACCTAGTCTCATACCAGGGACGACAAGCTCCAAAGCGCGAAGTGCCGCCAGTTTTTTTAAGTCATCGCTGTTAGACATCTTTATTAAACTGCTCTTTTCTAATCATTTCCCATGCACTGTTGATAATTGCCATTCGGTCATTAGCCAAGTGGAGAATTTCTACTGGCACACCCCGAGCCTGCAACTGATCAGGGTGATTTTCTCGCGAAGCATTTAGCCATGCTGATCGCACCACATCAAAAGAGGCTTCAGGCTCAATACCCAAAACTGCAAATGGATCGAAAACATCAGGATTATGCCGCGCATGAATACGTGTGAAGTCGGCCTTGTTGAGCGTAAAATTTTCTGCCACACGGCGAAGAAATATTTCTTCAGCATGATTAAGCGTACCATCCGCATAAGCGATATAAAACAACGCATCCAGAACATCTTCACAGACTTTTGGGCGGTCCGCAAAAATTTCAGCAACCTGACGCGCATAAGCTTCGAAGCCAGCAATATCCTCTTGCGCCAGCTTATATACGCGAGCGACGTTGCGTTGCTCACCTTCAGGTACGCGGCAAATACGGTAAAAAGCATCTACTTCCACAGGGGAAACAATACCATCTGCCTTTGCCATTTTTGCAGACAAAGCAATAAGAGCTATAGTGAAAGCAACTTCTTTATCAAGCTCACGGTCAAATGCATAATGGCCGGCAACCGTCCCCGCTATAGCTCCCAAAGGCCCGCCTAGATAAGCCCCAACAACAGCACCAGCAAATTTTCCCCAAATCGACATGGCAACAGATTATCAGCTTTCGCAAGAGGTGTCAGGAATAAGGTTTTAAGCTAATAGTTTAGGCTTTGTATGAAAGTATCGGCGCCATCCACTTTTCACAAACTTCAAGTTTCATACCTTTTCTTTCTGCATAATCTGCAACCTGATCACGGTTTATTTTACCAACTCCAAAATAAGAGCTGTCAGGATGACTGAAATAAAGTCCGGACACTGCCGCACCTGGCCACATAGCAAAGCTCTCAGTCAAAGTTAGTCCAATGGCTGACTCGGCATCCAGCAACTCAAACAAAGTACCCTTCTCTGTGTGGTCAGGTTGAGCAGGATATCCAGGAGCTGGACGAATGCCAGTAAACTCTTCATTAATCAAGGCATCATTGTCCAACGTCTCGTTAGGTTCATAACCCCAAAGCTGTGTACGCACCAATTGATGCATACGTTCAGCAAAAGCTTCAGCTAGCCTGTCTGCAAGCGCTTTTGACATTATGGAACTATAATCATCCCCATCAGCTTCAAAGTTTTTGGCGACTTCATCTTCGCCATGACCTGACGTAACAGCAAACCCGCCAATGTAATCCGGTTTACCGCCAATTGGCTGGATAAAATCCGCTAGAGCAAAGTTGGGGCGATTATTTGTTCGAAGCATTTGCTGACGTAAAGTATGTAAGCGTGCCAATTCGGCATTTCGGGTATTATCTTCATACACAATGATATCATCCCCGTCGCGAGCCGCAGGCCAAAAGCCAACGACTGCCTTCGCAGTTACCCACTTCTCACCAACCATTTTATCGAGCATATCGTTGGCATCTTTAAAAAGGCTTGTAGCCGCTTCCCCGACAACATTATCCAACAATATGGTCGGATAACGACCATGCAAATCCCAACTCTGGAAGAAAGGTGTCCAATCAATATAGTCACGCAATTCAGCTAGATTATAATCCTCAAATACCTTCGTCCCAAGAAAGGAGGGTTTAACAGGTGTAATCTCATCGCCCTTAAAAGCATTTTCACGTGCTAACTCAATCGGACAGCGCTTATCTTCACTTCGCCCTCTTGAGTGTTTTTCTGCCATAGTCTCATAATCAGATCGGATTTCTTTGCGATAATCCTCTGAGGTTTCATCAGATAAGAGACGACTTGCAACACCTACAGCACGGCTGGCATCAGTAACATAAACAGTCTGCCCACGTTCATAGTTTGGATTAATTTTGACTGCGGTATGTATTTTTGATGTCGTCGCACCGCCTATCAACAATGGAATATTTAACCCGCGACGCTCCATTTCAGAGGCAACATGGCACATTTCATCTAGGCTAGGTGTTATCAGGCCAGAAAGGCCAATAATATCAACCTTTTCTTCTACGGCACGATCAATGATGTCATTTGCGGGTACCATAACCCCCATGTCTAAGACATCAAAATTATTACACTGCAAAACAACACCAACAATATTTTTGCCGATGTCGTGAACATCGCCCTTAACAGTTGCCATAAGAACCTTGCCCTTAGTCGATGATTGAATATTTACCCCAGCTTTTAGTGCCTCTTCTTTTTCTTTATCCATAAAAGGCTCAAGATAAGCTACAGCTTTTTTCATCACACGGGCGGACTTCACGACTTGGGGTAAAAACATTTTACCATCGCCAAACAAATCCCCGACCCTATTCATGCCATCCATTAACGGACCTTCAATAACATTAAGCGGACGCTCAAAACTTTGTCGGGCTAACTCAGTATCTTCTTCAATATAATCACCAATGCCGTTAACCAACGCATGCATTAGCCTTTCGGGCACAGATGCTTCACGCCAGCTTAAATCGGCCTCCTGCTTCGCACCACCTTGACCAAGATAATCCTCGGCGACCTTCAATAGATTATCGGTAGCGTTATCATTGGCATTGAGCAGCACTTCCTCAACAGCAGCTTTTAATTTTGCATCAATGTCTTCATAAATTGCCAACTGACCAGCATTCACTATACCCATATCCATGCCGGAATGAATAGCATGGTAAAGAAAAGCAGAATGCATCGCCTCACGAACGGCATCATTCCCACGAAATGAAAACGAAATATTCGATACACCGCCCGAAACATGTGCACCGATAAGCTCTTTGCGGATTCTCTTAGTGGCCTCAATGAAATCAACTGCGTAATTATTATGCTCTTCAATGCCTGTGGCTACCGCAAAAATATTAGGGTCAAATATAATATCCTCTGGCGGGAAACCAACTTCATTAACCAGTATTCGGTATGAGCGCGCGCAAATTTCAAATTTTCTATCCGCAGTGTCAGCCTGACCCTGCTCATCAAAGGCCATAACAATTACGGCTGCTCCATACCGCAAACATAATTGCGCATGCTTAAGAAACTCATCCTCTCCCTCTTTGAGAGAAATGGAATTTACAACTGCCTTACCCTGAACACATTTCAAACCTGCCTCAATAACCGACCATTTAGAACTATCAATCATTATTGGCACACGAGCGATATCTGGCTCGGTTGCCGCAAGGTTCAAGAATTTAGTCATAGCCGCTTCACTGTCGAGCATGCCTTCGTCCATATTCACATCAATAATCTGAGCGCCATTCTCAACCTGTTGACGCGCAACATCTAAGGCCGCTTCATAGTCACCATCTGTGATAAGTTTCCTGAACTTTGCAGAACCGGTGACATTTGTGCGTTCCCCGACATTCACAAAGCGGATATCCTCAGTCATGGTGAACGGTTCTAGGCCGGACAAGCGAAGTCGTTTTTCAATTTCAGGAATAGGTCGCGGATTGTTTTGCGCGGCGGCGGCGGAAATCGCAAAGATATGTTCTGGTGTTGTGCCACAACAGCCACCCAAAATATTCACAAGGCCCGACTCGGCAAATTCTCCAACTATTGCTGCCATTTCCTCAGCAAGCTGATCATATTCACCAAATTCATTTGGCAATCCTGCATTTGGATAAATACAAATATTTGTATCCGCGATACGTGAAAATTCCACAACATATGGACGCATCTCTTCCGCACCCAATGCGCAGTTAAGCCCAACAGCAAATGGTCTGCAGTGTTTGATTGAATTCCAAAAAGCTTCCGTCGTCTGTCCTGACAAAGTTCTACCGGAACGGTCCGTAATCGTACCTGACACCATCAAAGGCAATTCAATACCCGTTTCTTCAAAAGCTAATTGAACAGCGTAAAGAGCCGCCTTGGCATTTAGTGTATCAAAAACGGTCTCAACAAGAATGATGTCGGAGCCACCTTCAATTAATCCACGAGTAGCCTCGACATAATTTTCAACCAATTCATCATAATATATGTTCCGCATACCGGGATCATTTACATCAGGCGATATAGATGCCGTTCTGTTAGTTGGTCCTATTGCCCCAGCAACATAACGCGGTTTCGACGGGTCAGCTGCTTCAAACTTGTCACATGCTTGGCGGGCGAGTTTTGCCCCTTCAAAGTTCATTTCATAGGCATAATTTTCCAGAGCATAATCAGCTTGGGCAATTCTTGTTGAAGAGAAAGTGTTAGTCTCGATAATGTCTGAACCGGAGTCTAAATATACTTCATGTATCTCACGAATCATGTCCGGTTGGGTCAGAGACAAAAGATCGTTATTACCTTGGAGATCCATATTAAATTCAGAAAAGCGGCCGCCACGATACATTGCCTCGTCTGGCTTATGGCGCTGAATCATCGTACCCATTGCTCCATCAAGCGTCAAAATACGCTGTGCCGTTATTCGGGGTAGTTCAGCTATTCTTTTTTCACGATCCCAACTCATTGTTGAACACCCACTTTTTCTATACCTAGGGTATTACAAACTGCCTGTGTGACAGTTACCTGGTTGAGCGTGTAAAAATGTAAATTTTCAAAACCACTTTTGATTAAATCTCGGCATTGCTCAGTCGCAACTTCAATGGCGAGTGCGCGACGACTTTCCAAATCATCATCCAGACCCTCAAATTTGCTTTTCATCCAGTCCGGCACTGAAGCACCACATGCTTCCGACATTCGCAAAACACCTTTAAAGTTGGTCGTTGGCATAATGCCAGGGATTACCGGAATATTAATCTGGTTGTCAGCAAGGGCATCGCGGAAGCGGTAATGGTGTTCAGTGTCAAAAACAAACTGCGTAATGGCGCGGGTTGCCCCCGCATCAATTTTTGCTTTCAGAAGGTCAATATCTGTTTGCATATCTCCAGACTCGGGGTGTTTTTCAGGATAAGCGCTTACCGTTACGTCAAATCCGCCGCGCCGGGAAAGAGCATCGACCAACTCAACAGACCCCCTATAACCATTGGGGTGCGGGCTGAAAGCTTCCATATCTGGCATATCACCCCGTAAAGCAACTATGTGCTTAACACCTGCTAAAGCGTAATCTTCAATTACCTCGTCTACCTCAGATTTGGATGCTGCAACACATGTAAGATGCGCCGCCGGCTTCAAATCTGTTTTTGTCACAAGGTGCTTTACGCATTTGTGCGTCCGATCCCGTGTCGACCCTCCTGCACCATATGTAATTGACACAAAATCAGGTCTGATGACTGCGAGTTCATTGATAACATCCCAAAGCTTGGCTTCAGTCTCAGCAGATTTGGGTGGGAAAAATTCTAACGATATTGAGGTCATGTGCATCATTTCTATTGTTTATTTTGTAATGTTTTCCGGTTACTGGGGTTTAAAATTGCGACATTACTTTTGACACCAGACCAAATGGTAACCCGAAGGGTTTCAGAAATGTTGGGTTCAGTTCCACGCCTATCTAAATGAACAAAATTAGGTGAAGTAATATTAGCGTCATCAAAAACTTTAAATATTTCATCCTTGGAAAAACCCAGACGCCTATGTGCGTGATGCTCTCGCAGGGTTTCCATTTCATGAGGCGCAAAATCAACAACCAAGAGCAAACCATTAGGTGCAAGAATCCTGGAGGCTTCTGAAATTGCCGCGGCAGGGTCATCCAAAAAGTGTAAAAGCTGATGAATAACAACAAGATCAGCTGAACCGCTTTTTAAAGGAAGTAAAGTAACATCTCCCAGACGAACCTGACAATTTGTGAGAGACAATTCTTCTATCCGTGTCCGCGCAAGAGCCAGCATCTCGGCGTTTAAATCGAACCCAACAGCCTTTTTTGAACGTGGACCGAAAAGTTCCAGCATGCGCCCTGCTCCGGTGCCACAATCAACAAACTCATTTATTTTTCTATCGCCCAGTATTTTGAGCATTTTGGACTCGATTTGACTATCGGCAATATGTAGTTTTCTTAGAGTTTCCCAATTATCCGCGTTAGATGAAAAATAATCTTGTGCCTTTTCATAACGATTAGTTTGAACCTGAAGAAATCGATCATAATCTCTTTGCAAAATTAAATTTTCATTCGGCAACATGGAAATAACTGCAGAAACCATCTCTGCTGAACGTCCATAATCTGACAGGCGATAAAACACCCAGCTTCCTTCAGGATAACGCATGACAAGACCTGCTTCGGTAAGAAGTTTTAAATGACGACTTACCCTCGGTTGACTTTGCCCCAAAATATGAGTCAGCTCAGTTACCGTCAATTCCCCACATTTAAGAATTGCTAGAAGCCTTAGACGGGTTTCTTCTCCTGCAGCTTTAAGAGCTACCAGTAAATTTTCCATAAACGAACCTTATATATAAGATTTATGAGATAATAAACTATATAAAGATATGTTTATATCTAAAGTCAATTATTGTCCAGCTTCCTTATCATTAATTTTTTATGTATATTGACCATAAGTTTATATTCTATATTGGTAATTCTATGAGTGCAAAAAACTTCCATATACTAGCTTTTATTTTCTTACTTACGGGATGTACCAGTATGAGTGCTGATAAGTCTGATCCGTTTGAGGTTTTTAACAGGTCGATGTTTGCAGTGAATCAAGGTCTGGATAAAGTTGTTTTAAAACCGACAGCGCAGGTGTATAGCGTACTTCCACAACCCATCAAAATGGGTATTGGGAATGTACTGTCGAATCTCTCCTTGCCCGTCACATTTTTCAACGAAACAATGCAAGGAGAGGTAAGCTCTGCTGGAAGCACTTTATTAAGGCTTTCTATAAATTCCACAGTTGGAGTAGCGGGTATATTTGATGTGGCTACAGGTTTAGGCATAAAACATTCAAAAGAAGATTTTGGTCAAACACTTGGAGTTTATGGTTTTGGCTCAGGGCCTTACATATTTTTACCAATTCTGGGTCCTGGCAATCCACGTGATTTGATTGGTCGTGCAGGTGACGCCGTTATCAATCCAGTTTACTGGGCAGGGAGCAATGACGATGAGGAGAATATCAGACTCGGAGTTACTCTCATTTCAGGCATTCATGCTCGCGAAAATGCATTAGATTTGCTTGAAGAATTGGAAAACACATCGGTTGACTATTACGCGTCTGTTAGAAGTCTATATATACAAAACAGAGAGTCAGAGATAAAAAATGGGACAACGGATATTGACTCCCTTCCAGAAATTGTCGATCTCGACGATTTTTAAAACTACTTAATTTTCAGGTAACCATCATGTTCAAACGAATTATAATTTTATGTTCGGTATTTTTCCTATCACTAACATCGGTAGTTGCCGAAAAATCCCCTGAGGCTGAAGCTTTTGTAATGGATGTTTCCAACCAAGTAATCGAAATTCTCAAATTAACGAATGCGCAAGAAAAAGAAGATGAATTCAGAGTATTACTTAATAATAAAGCCAATCTAAAGCGGATTGCGGCTTTTACGCTAGGTAAATATCGGCGCCAACTTTCACCTACAGAACTTCAAGAGTTTCAATTCCTTTTTGAAACCATGATTACTAAAGTTTATGCCAACAGACTGGGTAGTTATAAAGACCAGAAAATTGTTGTACTCGGCAGTGAAAAGAAGAAAAAAGACTATCTAGTTGAAACTGAATTACTTTTCAATGATGGGAGTAATCCGATTGTGATTGTCTGGCGGTTGCGCCAAGAAAAAGATGGTAGGATTACACTTTTTGATTTACGTGTTCTGGGCGTCTGGATGGCACTAGAGCAACGCGAGACATTCTTATCAATCCTCAAAAACAATAATGAAAATTTTAGTGTCTTGCTGGATAACCTGCGTCAACAAATTTCGGCAGGGCCAACTGTGACTAGCGACTAAACTGTTTGTATTTAATACGCTTGGGTACTTCAGCATCCGTGCCAAGGCGGGCTTTTCTATCAACTTCATAATCTGAATAGCTACCTTCAAACCACTCCACATGGCTATCGCCCTCAAAAGCTAAAATATGCGTGGCAAGTCTGTCTAAAAACCAGCGATCATGAGAAATAATAACTGCACATCCAGGGAAGTCTTCCAGCCCCTCCTCAAGCGCACGTAAAGTTTCAACATCAAGATCATTGGTCGGCTCATCGAGCAAGAGAAGGTTAGCACCAGAACGAAGCATCTTTGCCAAATGCACACGGTTTCTCTCACCACCTGATAACAGACCAACCTTCTTTTGCTGGTCGCCGCCACGAAAGTTAAACGCCCCAACATAAGCACGGGAATTTATTTCGCCATTACCCAATTCGATAATATCGTTGCCATCTGAGATTTCTTCCCAGACTGTTTTGCCATCCTCGAGATTATCGCGACTCTGGTCGACATAGCCCATAATAACTGTTTCACCGACTTTAAGATTACCATCATCAGGATTTTCAACACCTGTTAGCATTTTAAATAAAGTCGTCTTACCGGCGCCGTTCGGACCTATAACGCCAACAATGCCCCCTGGAGGAAGCTGGAATGACAAATCATCTATCAGCAACCTATCTTCAAAACCTTTAGTTAGGTTATCAGCTTCAATCACAACCCCACCAAGGCGTGGACCGGCAGGAATGGAAATTTGTGCGCGCCCAACTTCCTCCCGTTCTTTTTGATTTACCATATCATCATAGGCGGAAATTCTTGCCTTGCTCTTGGCTTGTCGCGCCTTTGGTGAAGCCTGAATCCATTCAAGCTCTCTGGATAGCGTTTTTTGAAGAGTGGCGTCCTCTCTAGCTTCTTGGTCAAGTCTTTTGTGTTTCTGTTCAAGCCAAGAGGAATAATTACCTTCATAAGGAAAGCCTGAACCTCGATCCAATTCTAGGATCCAACCGGTGACCTGATCCAGAAAATATCTATCATGCGTTACAAGAACCACAGTCCCAGCATAATCTGAAAGATAATGCTGGAGCCAAGCAACAGTCTCAGCGTCGAGATGGTTAGTCGGTTCATCAAGCAAAAGCATATCCGGGTTTGAAAGTAAAAGCTTACAAAGTGCAACTCGACGCTTTTCCCCACCGGAGAGGTTCTCGACGGCAGCATCAGATGGAGGACACCGCAACGCATCCATGGCTTGTTCAACCTGACTGTCTAAGTCCCAAAGATTTTGGCTGTCCAACTCATCCTGTAAGGACGCCATTTCGTTTGCTGTCTCGTCCGAATAATTCATAGCAAGTTCATTGTAGCGCTCAACCTTCGCCTGCTTTTCAGCTACACCTTCCATGACATTGCCCAAGACGTCTTTGGATCGGTTCAACTGGGGCTCTTGCTCAAGATATCCCACCTTGGCACCTTCAGCAGACCATGCTTCACCTGAATATTCAGCGTCCAGACCAGCCATTATTTTTAGCAAGGTCGATTTACCTGAGCCATTGACCCCGACAACACCGATTTTAGCTCCAGGAAAGAATGAAAGCCTAATGTCTTTTAAAACCTGCTTCCCACCAGGATAGGTTTTGGACAGTTGATCCATTACATAGACATATTGATAAGAAGCCATTTTAGATCCAGTTTAAAATTTCAATTATTGCCATTGCACCGATAAGGATACCTGAAACAAAGAAGGTGATGAATCTGTGCATGACATTGTTATAGATCGATTGAATGAGACTATGAATTATTCTTAAAATAACATACCCCCAAGCCAACTGTATCTGAATCCCATCACCGTGACCGGAGAGAGCTATTGCGATAGCAACCGCGTAAAAAGCCGTAGGCTGCTCATGCAGGTGGTTATAATTATCTCCAATTTGACGAATATTGCTTGGTAATTTTGAAGCAACATCAGATGTATGCTTGGCAGCTTCTGGTGCGATATCAAGATTGGACATATACCTAATGCGCGCAAATATCGTGACGACCATCATCACAACAGACCAAAGGCCAAGAACAATTACAGGTTGAAGAAGTGCCGTACTGATTTCCATATTACCCTCCAAGGTTATATTTATTTGTGCGGTAAGCTTGGCTTATGAGCTGCATATTTAAAAGAACTAAATACCAAAATTTTCAGGTTTAAGGGGAACGCAGTCTCTAAAATATTCTTTAATACCGACAATATCTTTGTCGTAATCACCGGTCATAATAAATTCCTCACCAATAAAAATGGTGCGGGTATGAAAGTTAACTTTACATAAAATAAGCGGCACTTTAGCTCCCCAAGCAATATGATAGAAGCCAGATTTCCAATCTTTGCGATAGGAGCGAGTTCCCTCTGGCGTAACTAAGATAATAGTTTTATCGACAGAGTTGAAATACTCAATCCCCTGCTCTACTACACCGCCCTTTTGTGTTCGATCAATCGGAACAACTCCGAGGAAACTCATAATCGCACTCAATGGCCACCAAAAAAGAGTATGTTTTCCCATTACATTGGGCTGAACACGCTTACTCAGAATTGCATAAAGAAACATCAAGAAATCCCAATTACTAGTATGTGGTGCCGCAGCGAGCATCATTTTTGGATAATTGGGAAACTCTCCTTCAACACTCCAACCCAGCAACGCACCAGAGAAACGGCTGAATCTGCTTAAAAAAGGGATTAGTAATGGCACATTAAAAATTGTAAACTTTGAAACTTTCATGCTTTTACCTACTCACACAATTTCAGGAGAATGGTGGGCCCGGCAGGACTCGAACCTGCGACCAAACCGTTATGAGCGGTTCGCTCTAACCAACTGAGCTACAGGCCCTCCAAGGAATTTCTAACATTTTGAAACAGAAAAAACTAGCGCGGCGTAAGTGTCAAAACTTTCGGGTCATGACTTTTTGCAGCTTCAGGATCCATCTGGATGTAAGAAATAATAATTACCAAATCATCCGGTTGCACTAACCTTGCAGCAGCTCCATTAATACCTATAGTCTTTGACTCACGGGGAGCTTCGATAGCATAAGTAGTAAACCGCGCACCGGTATTGATGTTCAGAACATCAACCTGTTCATAGGCAAGAATACCCACCTCATCCAGCCAGTCGCGATCAATCGTGATAGACCCTTCATAATGCATGTCGCACTGGGTCACCCGCGCACGGTGTATTTTAGATTTCATGAGTGTAAGCAGCATTTGCCAGCACCTAAATATCAGTAAAGTTGGAAGCACTTTTGCGCCGATTGTGCCAAATTGTCAAGGCAACACTAGCCCTAACTATCGAGAAAACTTCGCAATTTTCTAGAACGTGAAGGGTGCTTAAGTTTACGCAATGCCTTAGCTTCAATCTGGCGAATACGTTCACGTGTTACAGAGAATTGTTGTCCAACTTCCTCCAACGTATGGTCAGTATTCATACCGATTCCAAAACGCATACGAAGAACACGCTCCTCACGCGGGGTTAAAGAGGCAAGAACGCGTGTTGTTGTTTCTCGGAGATTATTTTGAATTGCAGAGTCAATCGGCAATATGGCATTTTTATCTTCGATGAAATCACCAAGGTGGCTGTCATCTTCATCACCAATAGGTGTTTCAAGACTGATAGGTTCTTTGGCAATTTTTAGAACCTTACGAACCTTTTCCAATGGCATAGACAATTTGCCGGATAATTCCTCAGGTGTAGGCTCACGGCCTATCTCATGCAGCATCTGACGCGATGTCCGAACAATTTTATTAATAGTTTCAATCATATGAACCGGAATTCTGATTGTTCTCGCCTGATCTGCAATAGAACGGGTTATAGCCTGACGAATCCACCATGTAGCGTAAGTTGAAAACTTGTAACCGCGACGATATTCAAATTTATCTACTGCTTTCATCAGACCGATATTACCTTCCTGAATAAGATCAAGGAATTGTAGGCCTCTATTGGTGTATTTTTTGGCAATTGAAATAACAAGACGTAAATTTGCCTCAACCATTTCTTTTTTAGCGATGCGGGCTTCGCGCTCCCCTTTTTGTACTTTGCGAACAATCCGACGGAAATCAGCTATATCAAGTCCCGTCTCGCCAGCGAGTTGCTGAATCTCATCACGGAAGGCATTTACTTCAAAACGGTTATCACCAATAAAATTCTTCCAACCCTTACCTGTCAGCCTGGATACTCTTCTTGTCCAGCCAGTTTCATATTCGTTACCTTGATAATGTTTCAGGAACTCTTCTCGGTCGACGCCGGATTTATCTGCCATGCGCCAAACTTGATTTTCAAGCGTCAAAAGACGCTTATTAATCATATAAAGTTGTTCGACAAGCGCCTCAATCCGACTGTTATTCAAAGAAAGCACTTTCACATGCTGAATGACCTCGGAAGTCATTTCTTCAAGTTTCTTTAATTGTGCAGTTGTGAGTTCTTTATTACCTGATTTCAACTCAACTTTACGATCTTGAATACGGCGTAATTTTTGGTAAATACTTGCAATCGCATCAAATGTTTCAAGCACCTGCGGCTTAAGCTCATTTTCCATTGCAGAGATGGAAAGATTGCTCTCATCATCAGTCTCGTCTTCACTTGGGACACCCTCGGCCTCACCAGTCGGCGCGCCTGATGGCGGCGGTGCAGCCCCCTCGGCACTACGGTCAATTTTCTTGGCATCCGGCCCTGCAAAAGTAGCATCAAGATCAATGATATCACGCAGAAGAACCTTGCCGTCATTCAACTCATCACGCCAAATAATAATCGCTTGGAACGTAAGCGGACTTTCGCAAAGACCGGCAATCATTGTTTCGCGCCCGGCTTCTATCCGCTTGGCAATTGCAATCTCACCCTCACGGGATAAAAGCTCAACCGAACCCATTTCGCGCAAATACATACGAACCGGGTCATCTGTGCGGTCACCGCCGGTACCAGTTTTTGTAGACTTTACAACTGCTGTTGTTTGACTTTCGGTTAGACTTTCAGATTCAGAATCTTCTTCCTCATCTTCATGGTCATCATCATTTTCAATAACGTTTATGCCCAGTTCTGAAAGTTGAGACAGAATGTCCTCAATTTGCTCAGAGGTAAATTTATCCAGTGTTAGGACTTTATCTCGTTCACTTGCAGTAATAAAGCCTCGCTGGGTTGCGGACTTAATCATTTTGCGAACAGCAACATCAGAGTCAATTAGCGGGCTGTCAGAGGAGTCTTTTGTCTCGACTTCTTCTGATTTTTTCTTAGCTTTAGCGCTCATTTATATCGTTTCCCCAAACATTTACATTCCCTAGCTTAGTGTTTTACTTTCTAGAGTACTTATTTCATTTTCAATAGCCATTAAGCGTTCAAAGTTTTCCTGAGTTGTATCGGTAGCCAGATCCGTCTCAGCTTCGCTTTTTTCAGCTGTCAATGTTATTAACCTATGCTGCAATTCAATAGCGTCAAGCCAGCCGGAAACAACGTCTTCAGGATCACTTTCGGGGCGGACAAAAATCAACATACGCGCATCGGGTAATTGCTCCAGCCGCATCATGAGATTTTCATATCCTATACTTATCAAATGCCCCTTAAGACCGCCACTGTCAAGGGGTGCATTGTGAGAAATTGCATCTACAATTGCGTCACGAAGGTATTTTAATTCATCCGTAACGAAATCAAGCTTTTCTAACTGACTTAAATGCCCGGAAAGCTGGGTTGAATGTCTTATAAAGGCCAGCATAATCATCGCTTCACGTGGGGGGAGCATCACCGCACCACTTGCCAATGCTGAACGCCGAGCTTCGGCGGAAGCCCCGGATTTAAATTTATAATATTTACCACCGCCTCTTTGCCGTGAATAACCACCCGTATAATTTGGACCGTAAAATTGCCCCCCATTGGCTTGAGGGCCACGATTGGCGGGGGCAAAGAGCGCATCTATACGTTTTTTTATCTCTTCACCATAGAATTTTCGAACGTCAATATGCTCAATTTGCCTCACAGCCTTTCTCAACCTGTCAGAGAAAGCCGCCCGTCTTTCAGGGGTATCGTAGGGTGCATGAGCAAGTTCCCGCTCCCAAAGCATATCAATGAGACTATTGGCGCGCTCGAGTATATTATTAAAAGCCTCAGCTCCCCCTTCCCTGACCAAGTCATCAGGGTCTTTACCTTGTGGCAAAACAGCAAAACGCAGAGAATATCCGGGTTTTAGAAGCGGTAAAGCACGATCAATGATCCGATAAGCAGCAAGTAAACCCGCTTCATCTCCATCAAGACACACTACAGGCTCTTGAACCAATCGCCAAAGCAGAGATATTTGTTCCTCTGTCACCGCTGTGCCAAGCGACGCAACGGCATTATTAAATCCCCCTCGCGCGAGACCTATGACATCCATATACCCTTCAACAACAAGAAGTGTTTTGGTGTCATAAGCTGACTGACGCGCCTTCGCGAAGTTGTATAGAGTTCGTCCTTTATGGAACAGCGGCGTCTCAGGGGAATTGAGGTATTTGGCAGGAACTGATGCTTCAAGTGCCCGTCCGCCAAAAGCGATTACCCGATCTCGCGAGTCTGTGATTGGAAATATCACCCGATTACGGAATCGGTCAATTAGGTCGCTCCGACCCTCCGGCTGTACAGCTAATCCTGCTTCTATAATATCTTTATCGGAAACACCCTGATCTCTTAGATTCTTAACCAGACCGACACGATCTCCTGGCGCATAACCTAGTCCAAATAATTGGATAAGCGTTTCATCCAAACCTCTTTTTATAAGATAATCAAATGCCTCACGACCCGCCGCACCGCCTAGACGAGTCTTAAAGTAAACCGAAGCCATTTCACAAATATCAATTAGAGAGGCATTCTTTTCTTCCTTTTCCACCATGCGTGGATCTTGCGCTGGGACTTGTATTCCTGCCTGCGCTGCTAGGCGTTCCACCGCCTCAGGAAAGCCCAAGCCCTCTGTCTCCATTAGAAAGTCGAATACGCTTCCATGCTTACCTGTTGAAAAACAATGATAAAATTGCTTTTCGTCATTCACTGTAAAAGATGGCGTACGTTCATTTTTAAAAGGGCTAAGTCCAACAAACTCTCTGCCACGCCGAGTGAGCTTAACCTTATGCCCTACAATATCCGAGACGGAAACACGATTTTTGATTTCCTCTATGAAGCTTCTCGGATAGGCCATTACTCTATCTTACTGCCAGAGACCTGATACGTCAGTAGTAAATTCTTGTCGAAATGGCTCTCCCGCATATGAACTGGGGAAAACTCTCTAGCCAAGCAAATCTTTGACAATGCTACTAACCTTGCCAAAATCCATCTGACCGGTGTAACGCGCTTTTAACTCACCCATTACGCGGCCCATATCTTTTAAACCGCTAGCTTCAGTTTCTTTAATAACACTTTCAACAGCGGCGCGTGACTCATCTTCATCAAGTTGTCGAGGCAAGAAACCCTTAATGATTTCAATTTCCTCAAGCTCTTGATCTAAAAGTTCCTGCCGATTTGCTTGCTTATATGTCTCTGCCGACTCAACCCGTTGCTTAACCATTTTGGAAAGGATTTCGAGTATCTCGTCATCCGAGACTCCTTCAGTATTATCACTGCTCCGCGCTGCAATATCTCTGTCTTTAATAGCCGCATTGATAAGGCGAAGTGTTGAGCTTTTCCTTCTATTTTTGGCCTTTACTGCCTCTTTCAAAGCTTCATTGATTTGATCACGCATAAAACACCTTAATGGTTTTTAAAATCTACTCATGAGCCACTTTTTTATAGCTAAGCTGTAAGCTGGCGGAAAATACTTCAAAGCTTGTATTCATGCAACGATTATCCTCAGGCTTTTTCATCAAATCGCTGGACGGCTTATGAACTGCAGGAGAGAATCGTGTCAAATAGTTCCAGATACGAATTAATTACCAGTTAAAAACATGCTTTGGGTACATCAGAAATTTTTAATTCACATTTGTTTTCTATTACTTATGAATTTTAGGATTTCCTCCTTGACCCGACCTCTTGTTTTAATTAATTTCCCGACAATTTGGCTGGTGCTCTATCGGTCAATTGTCAAAACCTTGAGCCAGCGTAAAACTCAATTTGAGGATAATATGCAAAATACTAAAGCCCCTTTTATAAAAAT
>NYTN01000056.1 GCA_002683515.1 Rhodobiaceae bacterium | reverse complement strand
GAGGTGAACAACTCCAAGAACAGCCCACCCGGAGTCATGTCAGCAGCGAGCCACACCCAGCCCTTCCCGTCGTCGACAACTTTTTTGTCATCATAGACATTTAACGAGGGTCGCTCACCATAGAACGAATACACTAGAAACTTGCCGTTAGCTGTTGCGGCCCCTCGACTAGAAGGGCTTACATAACTATTTAAAGTGTTATGAGTGAGGTTGAATATTTGAGTTTGCTCAAGAATATCGGTAATTTGTGCACCCTCTGAACGGCCAAATAATTGACCAGTATTACCAAAGTTGAATGCACTTTGATTAGTTGTATTAATTGTATCATTTGAAGCTACAATAAATTCATTTAGAGCACTATTTAAACGAGCTTGTGTGTGAGCAAGGAACTGCTCTTTTGTAAAGTCGGGCGAAGCACCAGAAAGATCAATACTCTCAATATCCGTGACATAAGACGCAGACAGTAAATCAACAGTGATTGCACTCCCAGCAAGCTCTTTAAGACTTGATGTTGTACCATCAGAGTTCAAACGGCTCAGGTTTATGTTAATTTCATTATCTACATTTTGAACAATTTGAATCTTCTTATCATCACCATAGGCAGTATTTATTGCACGCTGAACTTCATCAGCGAGATCTGCGGCATTATATGTTCCAGGTCTAATATCAATACTTACCGGCTGGTCACCATCGTCAACATTCAAAAGTAGAAAGTCTTTTCCCCAATAAACATCGTTAGCAGAACCTGCTTCACGTGTGGCTTTAAACTGCATAGGATCGGTGACAATCTCAACAAGCTTGTCACCCTCATCACCAAAATCAAAAGCTGTTGTTTCGCTTTGAATTTTAGCAGGCTGACTGTCTACCTGTTGCTGCAAATCATCGAGCTTGTATAGCGCAGACCCCTTACCTTCCAAGAAGTAGTTATCATCAGGAACAGTCGTTGTTTGTGCACCAAATCTGTCAATAAAAATTTGATTGGATGCATCATCTACTGCCGGCACAAGGTCTGGATTAATAATTGTGTCACCAATAACCAAACGAGTATCGTATTTATTGGTTGGATCATCCGCAGATGTCGCCTGTGTTTTGATGAAGTAAATCGTTGCAATTGTTGGATTACCCAAATCATCAAATATTGTGATTGATGTGGAATTTGTAAAAGTATTAGGGTTATCTGGATTAAAATTATAACCGTCAGCAAATTGAGCCTTCTCAGTAACAACTTCTGCATCAGCTGGCAGGTTTACCCCCAGAGAGATATTAGCTGTAGCTTGAGGATCGCCTGACGTAACCGGGAGCTGCAGAGGGACTGCACTTATTAAATCTTTCGCAGTCACTGAGCCATCTTGGTTTACTGGATAAACAAGCAAGAATTGGCCTGCCGAGTCAACAACGTAACGGTCGTTGTTCACGTTCAATGAACCATTTCGAGTATAAACGTTCTGATTAGAAGTCAATGATGGTTTCAATGAGAAGAAGCCCTGTCCAGAAATCGCAAGGTCAAGCGCGTTAAGAGATGAAGCAATATTACCCTGAGTAAACTGCTGCTTAATCCCCTTTAGAATTGTACCAGAACCAATGGATGAAGAGGCATTCTGCAATGGCGAAGTCGCAAAGATGTCACCAAATTCTGCCCGACTTCTTTTAAATCCTGTCGTACCGACGTTGGCAATGTTGTTGGAAGTAGCTGAAATATCAGCCTGTGAACCATTCAAACCCGTTAGAGCTGTATAAAACGACATCTTCTATACTCCGTTATTTATCTAATACTTACTTACGAAACTTAATTACTTCAGAGGCACTGATGGTTCCGTAATCACGGACATCCAATTGGACACCATCAAGACCGTTACCAGTCGTGGCTGCTAATACATCTGCAAAGACTGAAGGCGAGACAGCCTCCAACCCGCTTCCGGTATCTGCATAGGCTTCAACACGAATTACGTCACCAGATTCCAAAATCTCACTTGGAATATCCAACCAACTGAAACCAACAAGACCACGAGGTTGTGCGCCCATTTCAACTTGATGCAGGATTTCACCCTGCTCATTGGTAAATCTTATGTTTGATGTAGAGGCACTTGAAGGCAGATCTACAACACCATGGATTTCTCCATTTTCATCTGGACGGGCTAAATTACCTGGAACAAGAACTGAATGTCCAAGCAAATTCGAAGCAGTAGCAATTCTGAACTCTTGCAATTGGTCAGACATACCTTTTAGAGTTTGCCCCATATCCGTGATGCCCGTAACAGTTGAGAACTGAGCCATTTGAGCAATAAAGTCGGCATTATCCATCGGTGCGAACGGGTCCTGATTTTGAAGCTGAGTTGTCATCAGTTTCAAAAAATCAGCCTGACCGAGTTGATCGCGGCGCTTTGTTGTCGCTTCCTCTTGCTTATTCACGCCTAATTTATCGAGAATGGCATTAAGAGACTGGTTACTGTCAATTGTACTCATGATTTACCTGCTTACTTTCCTAAATTGACGGTTTGCATCATCAAGGCCTTAATGGTCGTGATGACTTCAACATTGTTTTGGTACTGGCGATTGGCTTCCATCATGTCGACCATCTCCTCTTCTTGAGAAACGGCAGCAACATAAACAAATCCATTTTCATCGGATTTGGGGTGAGATGGCATATAAACAGCCTCCGGCTCACGCTCGAGCTGAACAATTTCTGTAACGCCGGTGGTTGCAACACCATTGCGTTTGAAGTTTTCTGAATATTCAGTTTCAAAAACCGGGCGGATTGCCTTATAGGCAGCCTCTCTCGACCCTTCCATTGAACCAGCATTTGCCAAATTACTGGCAATAGTATTCAAACGAACAAGCTGTGCCGACATCGCACGACCTGAAATATCGAATATATTTTTCAAATCACTCATTATTCACCCCTGATTGCGGACATTAAGCCTTTAATGCGCCCATCAAGAAAATTTAACGTCGTCTGATAACGTGTCGCGTTTTCTGAGAATTGAAGTTGCTCAACCGAAAGTTCAACTGTATTGCCGTCCAGTGACGGATTAAGTGGTGTACGATACTGTGCTTGACCTGTTGAATAGGGGGCAGCAAACGGGATATGGTCACCATGAGTGGTCTCAAGTGGACCGTCGCGCAGGTGTTTGCGAATTTCGGTGTCAAAATTAATGTCTCGGGCTTTAAAATTAGGCGTTGCGGCATTGGCAATATTCGATGCAATCATCTCATTGCGGCGTCCGCGCAGAGATAAAGCCGAGGCGTAAATATTGAGATATTCTTTAATATCGTCCATTTCCGTTACGTTTCTCACTAGGGCATGAAAACATGCAATTACAAGGTCCGTTGGTCTGAAAATTGCAATTCCTATGCCAAGTGCCATTAAGGAGTTAAAAATGGACAAGATTGATTTGGAGTTATCCGATAACAAGTCGAAAATGATGCTACTATCGCCGGAAATTATTGAAATCCGCGATAAAATCGTCGACAAACTGGAAGGCGAATCTCTTAAAGAAATTCGTGCAAAAATCAAAGAATTTCTCGCCAATGAGAAAAATGAAGAAACACGTCTCGCAGCTCTTGCGGCGAGAATTGTTTTGCTAAGAAGGTTTATTTCAGAGCTTTCAAAAAATCAGGCATTACTTGCAGAAAAAGAAATGAATGATCTTGAGAATGAAAGTTTAGACTATGATGACGACTCCGAAGAAGACTATGATAGTGATAATTTCGATGTCGACAACCAATGGAAACGCCTGAGAATCATAGAAGATTGCGAAGTAAACGGTGTCCGTTTTCCAGCAGGTATTCAAATTGACGTGAAACTTATTGATGCGGAACGTTTACTGGAAGCGGGTCAGGCCGAAACTATTGAAAAGCCGGTAGTCTCAGAAGAAGACACAGAAGAGACTGAAGAATCTGAAGAGACTGAAGAATCTGAAGAATCTGAAGAGACTGAAGAATCTGAAGAGACTGAAGAATCTGAAGAATCTGGAGAGACTGAAGTCAATAAGGGAGAGGATGATGACGAAACAACTGAAGAAGATGATGACCCCTCAGTCTCTGAAGAAGATACCGATGTTTCCGCAGAAGACGAGGACAGTTAAGCCTCAAATCGCCTTTATTATAATGGCAGGTTTTCTTATTTCATCATGTGATGGGCTATCAAGGTTTAAACATGTCAGTTTTACCTGCATGGAAAATAAATTGGGAATAAAAACCATCGAACTCTACGTTCGATCAATTGATAAACGTGTTGTTGTTTCCGACAAGGAAGGCATGTGGGAGATTAATCCTGTCTCACTGTCGGGGGATAGACTTGAAGCGGGTGATCAGGATTTAAAAATTCTAGTCAATCTAAAAACATCAAAAGTGCAAGCCATGACCAACGATCTGTTTTACACGCTAAGATGCGGTAAACAGGAATTTGAAATGTAAGAAAAATTATTCTGAGTCAGGTCCGTGGAATCTAACAATCGTATCCGCCTGTTCAGCTGAAAGCCCGGTGCCTTCAACAATTTCTGCGCGCTTAGACCCGCGTTGGGCCATAGCTATCGCTTTGCTGATTTGCTCCTGTTGCTGGAACGTATCCGCCATACGAGTGAATTCGCTTTCCACATTCTTCATCCGGCGAGATAAATCAGCAAGATCCGTCGGAATTCTGTGTAAATCGCTAATCTCATGATTTTTTGTGTCAAATTCTTTTTTTAAGTCTGACAACAGAGCAATCATGGCCTGAAGCTTTTGGTTGGCTTGATCGTTGATACGGTAAACATCGTCAATATTACGTCGCATTGTGCGTGACTGCTGCCAGAGGGCCAGAATTGCAAGGACAAAGAAAAACAGTGCCGCAATTTGAAGCATAAAGGCTATTCCAGTCGGTGATATGATAAAATCTGACAAATTACTTAAACCAAATTCCTGAGTGCTTAATCTTTTCGCGGGTCATCAAGCTTATCAACCCAGTCGGCCATTTCATTGCCAAGTGAATTAACCCACTCCAGACGAGATTGGGCCATAATTTCAAGTTTTTCAAGCTGCTTTAAATTATCTTTAAGCCGGTCAACCTGTTCTGACGTCAAACTGACTTCACCGTTGCTAATGGCTTTAATTTGCTGAGGCAAATGTTCATCAAGAACTGCACCAAGTTCTTTAATGGCAGACTCTATTTCAGAATGATTTATGTCGGACATTCCGGTAGAGCTATCATTAGGGGATGAAGAGGGATTTGAAGCAGATGACAGTACCCGCTCAAGGCTATGCTCAAACGCTAACAAAAAGTCATCAAAGTGAATGCCGAGTGTCATGAGCTAGATATATCTAACTTTTTAACTCCACATAAGCATCCAATAAAGCATCGGAAACACGATCTAAATCGATAGGGTACTGACCCTTAGAAATAGCTGTTTTAATCCGTTCAACTGCTTCGAAGTCGACAGGCGGTTCTTTCGAAAGTTTAGAAAGATCTGATACCTTTACGGAAGCCTCTTGACCTGGAGAAGTTACGCGTCCTGAAGCAGAAGTTTTCGCTTCTGTTTCTACTGACGCTTTTTGAACCACGGATTTGTTTTGTGGATCGATGCGACTGACTAAGTTTTTTACTGAATCAACCATTGTTAATCTCCTACAATAACATTAACGACTTACATGAAGTCCACTTTAGCATTTATTTTGATTTTTTTTCTATTAATCACAAAACCCTCAATAACTGTGTCGCTATTAAGGTTCTTTACCTTAATAATATCTCCAACATGCCCGTTTTCAATAGCAATACCGACTGTTGTTACGTTAATGCCAGATATCGTATTCTCAATATCAACCTGCTGTTCTGCTTGAATCGTCCAATTTGGAACGAGATGACGCGATAACAGCACCGTTCCTTCACGTAAAGGTGTCTTGGTTTTGCGTCCAACAACATGAGATAGGTCAAAAAACCCGCCAAAACCGTTATAGTGAGGTATTACGACAGATTTGAGATTTTCTTGAGACAGCAATTCACCCGCAGACACGCTATGAGCTAAAACAATTCGCGTCGCCTGGTTATCGTTCGCCGCATTATCTGCGTTAAGAGCAACGACAGACCCCTCAACACGTGTGCGGATATAAGCGTTTCTCTCCACCGGATATGCGCAGGAAACCCTGATTGTTTTAAAGGTTTCATTGGTTGCGACTGTTTCAAGATCATCCGCGCAGGTGAAATAAAATTTATCATCACGTACCATCGGTATGCCCTTGATTTGCTGGGTTTTCAGGTAGTCAGAAACTGCTTCCTTGACCTCAACACCAACCACATCGCGCAGAATGTCTTCATCCTTAGAATTATCAGGCGCGCCCTGCCCTTGAGATGGAATAAGTAAAAGCGTAAGCCCGAAAATAAAGTTAATTCCCGAAAAAGAAAATTTCATCACTTACCTTTCCCGACGACATATTGCTAGATGAGGTTTTTTGCCCCAAAATCATAGATTGAATTTCATTAACAGACGGCAAACGAAGTTTTCGTCCCGCGAATAAGTAGTTCGGGTTTTGCCGAACAAACGCCTTTGGGTTGGCTTGAACAATCGCCAGTGATAGGAACTCCCTGTTTAAGCCGCTACTGCGGTAATATTTGTTCATTATGCTAGATAAGGTCTCATTGCGTCCAACAACGTGTTCAGACGAATGGTTGTGATCCTGAACAAAAGCATTATCATTAACTGAACTTCCGGCACTTTGAGCTCCATTATATTCGAGAACAATCAGCGCCTCTGCAGCTGATTTAGCCGGTGATAACAGCAAAAAAACACCAAAACATAAGCCGAGAAGTGTTTTTGCAAATCCTTTAAATGGCCGGCTTAAAACACTGTTCATTGACCTAACTCCATGAAGCGGACGGTCTTTCCATCAAAATCCGCATCATCCTGACGTTTATCCAGTGTTTCCAAAAATACACTGTTCATCCGCGCTTCAACAACCCGCAAGACCGTCCAAGGGGTATCATTTCCAGCAACCATCGCCAGATGGTTTTGAGACACACCTTTTGCTTCGCCAAAATCGACACGTAAACGATTATCCTTATCAAGGGTAAGTTTTCCGGTAACGGGACGACAGGAAAACTCCAGTCCAAAATTCGTTATAAAGTGTTTAAAATCTTCAGAAAACTGAGCCAGCAGATTATCTCTAGACGGCGCAGTCATCGTGTTAACGGTATCAAGATAAAACTCGAACCCAGCGCGATGCGTCACCGGAAAAGACTTACGTGTCACCATCTCACCAAGATGGTCGTAAACATCAACATGCACGATAACCTCAAGTTGCTTGCTTTTCGCCACATAGCCCATATTTTCCAAGCGTTGACGAATCTCTATACGCGGTGCAACAGCAAAATCACCCGATGCAACCGCGCTTGACGACATAATCGTATTATAATCCATCGCACTGCCGACACTTTTGGCCTTTACAGGATTGAACGAGATATACATTTGATTGACGGGTTCAAGGTTTTTTGACTTATCGATTTCCTCAACCAGAATACTTACCATTTTTTTGGCCAGACCTGCAGACCATGCTGGGGCATTACGCGCCATGTTAATTTGCGGACTATAAACGTGCAGTCGACTTTTCATGGAAGAACTGCAGGCATCATCAATGTGGCCTGTCACGGCACGAATTTTGACCTCGAAATGATGCTCGGTCTGATTTTCTTCCAACAAGCTGTAATCTAGAATGCTATCGCCGGGGCGCACCAGCACTTGCTCGGTTAAGTTCGTCATCTCGTCGATAAAGCTAAAACCGTCAACACGGGCCTCCCCTTGTAGAGCGGCAAGATAAAGCGCATCCTCCAACGCCATGCGGCGCAATTCGTCAGATGTATATTGATCTGACAAAGCAGCACGTCCAGTTACTTCAACAAAATTGACACCCGCATTTGCTGGCCCAAATAGAAAAGAAAAAGTCCAAACAAG
>NYTN01000055.1 GCA_002683515.1 Rhodobiaceae bacterium | reverse complement strand
TGCGGGTCTAGCTTTCGACAAAGCATTTGCCCCTCCTGAATAGTCCGGGTCGCAACAACAACCCACATTTGTTTTTCTTGGAACTGTGCATAGCTCCTCAGGACATGTATCTGCCCTCGGTTGAAATAAAAGGCTGACAGTATGTAAGTCAGCGCAAACATGGTTAAGCTGACGCCATAGCTGATAAAATAAGCAAGTGTAATCGCCATGAGCGGCTCCCAAAGCCTGTTCTGGAGTAACCAGAGGGGCGGGAATGTTCCTGCCAATGGCGTCGGGCTTGTATCATAGATTGCGCAATTACGACGAATGTCGCGCAGAACTTCATAATTTCTATATTCAGACTTCTTGTGAATGATATGCCCGTCAAATGCCTCACGAATGACCTTAACTTTTTCGACCTCGATAAACTCAAGTGAGCATCTGAGGGCGCCTGAAACAAGCACCTCAAAGAAGACACCTTCACGATAGATAGTCAGCAAGCTGAGCTTAGTATCGTCCTTATCGAGAGCTGCTTCGAAATCCTCAGCGTTACCAAAAAAAAGCTCTCCCTCAAGGCAAATAATAACGTCGCCCGGCTTAAGTCGATAGCTGGTAGCCACCGACCGCATACCAAGGCTGGCAATACGCAAAAAGGATTTGGCAACCGGACCGGTTGCCTCCCCTTCATTTTCAGTTAGGGATTGTTGTGTCTCTGTAAAATTGTCATCAGCTAACTGATCTGACATAAACGCCACCACTCATTATGGATACTGTATCTGTCTAGCGGACAGGCGTACCTCTTTAAGTAGTTTAGAGTTGCTGTCAGCCAGTTCGACCAGTTTTTTATTAATATTCTGCTGCAATAACAAGACTTCTTGTAAAGATTTTATCACAGGAGCGTTATTAGAGCCTTTATTAGACTTACTGCTGCTCAAAACAACTTTCTCAATAGACTTAGAAGATTTTTCCTGTGCTAAACGAAGTGTCTTCAAAGCAGACTGCAATTCTTTTTGAACTTTCATCTGAGTTTGTAAAATGCTCTGGGCATTTGTTGTGATGAGTGCGTCTAACGCTTCACGAGATTTTTTGTCTTCCTCAGAAAGGCTCTGAATGGCAATCATCATCTCTTTATTGGCATTGATGATTTCTACCTGACGATCGAAAACACCCTGAGCCTCGGTAATGGTTTTGTTAACACTATCAACATTTTCAGCAAAAACGACAAGTGCTTGACGGTTTGTCTTTGACAAGGTTTCTAGCTCAGATACTGAGCCGAAATACAAAAACAGGGACATTCCGAAAGCACTAAAGGCACTGAAAATAGCAAAAATAGCAATAATCCAGGAGTTCTTATAAAATCCGGATACCCGATTAACGAGTTCGATATTTTGAGACTTAACTTTGTTAAACTCGGCCGTGACATCGGCAGCTGCATCAGCAGCATCGAGTGCCAGTTTAACCCCTTCTTGGACAAGTTTCAGCTTGTTACTCATGCAAATCTACCTTTACTTCGTACATTAACGATTTTGTCGCCTGAAGCCCTATTATGGAAACTTGCACATTTCATGCCACTTGTCGATAAAACCACACGGGCGGGTAAAATAGCAGATTTAAAGCCAAATTTACGGCATCCCCACCGCTTATTTTTATCATGGGTGACGAATAAATGACGACACTGAAAACAACTATTTTTGGTGTCAATTTCAGTCATTTTCTAAACCGCTCAATCCGGTCATAAACTTTCGCAATCGGATATCGGATGCTGCCGGCAAAACAAAGCCCTCCAGCCATCCAAACGCCAATAGCCGATAGAAGACGCCCATCGGCTTGTAATTCAAAACCAGCAAGAAGCAGGTAAAGTGACATCCCCAAAAAAGCGGCGGTACTAACCATATCACCGAGGCTCGAATGTTGGCGGCGTTTTGTCATTATGTATCCTCACTCAGCAACTTACCAAATTCATTGAACTGCATATCATCCGGAACGTCGACATCCGGCAATTGCAGGGCTTCACCCTTCTCAAGCCGATAAAGATAGGCCAAGACAACAGCAACCGCATTATACAAGCTTTGAGAAATTTCTGCACCAATATCGCCGGTAAAATAAAGGGCTCTCGCCAGAATAGGACTTCGGAAGACACTTACTTGAGCAGTTTCAGCACGCTCGATAATTTGTTGTGCTATAATCCCGCGACCCATAGCCAGAATAACCGGTGCAGCCTGATCACCTACCTCATATCTAAGTGCCACAGCAAAATGAGTCGGGTTGGTAATCACTGCCGTCGCATTGGCAACATCATCCAGCGCCTCTCTTTCTTGGGCGCCGCGGGTGGCAGTTTCGGCTTGCATGCGTCTGATTTTAGCTTTTACTTCGGGCGAACCCTCGGTCTGCTTAAATTCATCCTTCAAATCTTGCCGCGACATACGCAATTGCTTAATATGCGTGTAGCGTTGCCAGAAATAATCAATTGCAGCGATAATCGCCAGCACCACCAACAAAGCACCAATAATTAAAGGAATGACATAGCGCATGACCTCAAGCATTTTTGGTAAGGTCAGAGACGGGAAATTCAAAACCCCAGGCATAATTTGAAACATAATCGCCGTGGCAATACCAAATAACAAAACAACTTTCAGAATCGATTTCCCCAATTCAACCAACGCTTTCATAGAGAACATGCGTTTAAGACCGGAAATGGGATTAATTCTGTTGCCCTTGAATTTCATCGCTTTGGGCGCAAAATTCAGCCCACCTACTGCGGCCTGAGTTAATAAATTCACAATTACAATAGGCACACCGATAAGCATAGAAGATTGAAATAATAGCCACAGACTATCCATCAATTTGCTGGCAATAAGGTCATCCAGCTTATCAACTGAGTCCAACCTGAAAAGCGTTGACCAACTTGAAAGCCCTGAGCCGCCATAGCTGATGGTCAACAACATCACCAGCAATCCCATTGAAATATTGGCGAACACAAAAACTTCTTTGGAGGTCAAAATCTGACCGTCTTCTTTAGCCTTATCTATCCGCCGCTGGGTCGGTTCCTCGGTTTTCTCCTGGGCATCATCTGAATTATTTTCAGCCATTCCCGCCCTCCATCATAATTTCGAAATGGTTCAATATTTCCTGCACGAGGTCAGAAAAGGCGTAACCAAGATTAGTCGTTGATAAAAACAAAATAACAAACACACCCAACAGCGAAATTGGGAAACCAAAAGAAAATAAATTCAATTGAGGCGCAGAGCGCGTGATTATACCAATGGTGATGTTAATCATCAGCAACAGCGTCACGACCGGCAGCATAATCATGGTCGCTGTCAAAAACATATAACCTGCAGCAGAAATACCCCCTTCTATAATCATAGAAATATCTCCCATGCCACCGACAGGAAACCGTTGATAGGAGTCAAGCATCATCCCAATCACCACCAGATGACCATTGAGAGATAAAAAGATAACTGTCAAAAACAGAGTTAAAATTTGTGACACAACAGGAGTCTGACCACTGCTATTAGGGTCCATTTGGGTGGCAAAACCAAGGCCGGCACTTGTGGCAATTTTTTCACCCGCCAAAGCAGCTGCCGTGAACCATATATAGAGGATTAACCCGCATCCCAGGCCAAAAACTAGTTCAGCCATAATCATCATCAAACCATGGCCAGAAATAATTATGTCTGCAGATGGCGCATCCACTCTTGGAAACACAAACATCGCCACCACCATAGCAAGCACTATGCGAATGGTTGGGGTAATATAACGAGCGCCAAAAAACGGTGCGGCAAGAAAAAAGGCAGCCATACGAATGCTAACAATGAAATAGCGGGCAAGCCATCCCATCAAGTTTTGAAGATCAATACCGGGCATGCCCGGCAGATTTGAAGCTACCAGCGTATCCATGATTTAACCAAGCGTACTGATCCGATCAAAGATAAAGGCAAAATAATCACTGAGACGGACAAGCATAAAATTTGCTAGCAGAGCAAAACTTACAATCACAATAATTAGCTTTGGCACAAAACTCAGGGTCATTTCATTAATGGAGGTCGCGGCCTGAATAATACCGATAACCAAACCCACAGCCAGGGCAATTGCCAGAACAGGCCCGGCTGCTAAAATTATCTGCCAGAAGGCCATGCGCAGAATTTCTACATTTGCATCAAATCCCATAATAACTCCTAAACCCCCGAATAGGCGGCAACCAAAGCTTCAACCGTCATGGACCAGCCATCTACCAAAACAAACAGCAATAATTTAAATGGCAACGCCACGAGCATGGGACTTAACATCATCATACCTAGCGACATCAGAATGGAAGCAATAACCATATCAATAACCAGAAACGGTAGGAAAAGTAGAAAGCCAATCTGGAAAGCCGTTTTTAATTCCGAGGTAATAAAAGCAGGCAAAACAATTGAAAAAGGTACATCAGCTTGTGTTTCATAGCCGGACTCGCCAGCCATTTCGGCAAACATTGTCAAATCATCTTTACGCGTATTCCGAACCATGAATTTTTTCATAATAGTCGAACCGTCTTCCAGCGCCGTCTCTGCAGGCATCTGACCATCCAGATAAGGCGTGAGCACCTGCTCATTCATCATATTGAACGTCGGCGTCATGATGAAGAAACTCAAGAACAGTGCAATGGCAATAAGCACCTGGTTGGGCGGGGTCTGTTGCGTCCCCATCGCCTGACGGAGAATGGAAAGCACAATAATAATCCGCGTGAAGGAGGTCATACCCAAAACAAGAGACGGAAGAACCGTCAGGGCAGTCATCAGCGCCAGAATTTGTAAAGACAACGAATAAGTCGTCTGTCCATCTTGGTCAGAGCTTACGCTTAAAGCCGGCAAACCCTCAACAAGGGCAGCTGCACCCTGTGCAAGAACCGGATTTGGGATTAAACAGACACAAATTAATGTGAAAATATAAAATGGCATGTGAGTTATCTGGCGCATTATCTGCCTCTCATTTTCTTTTTAAGCAGAAAGGCTGGAATGTCTTCTTCCTGAGCAGGTCCCTCCTGATTAGAGGGTGAAAGAATGCTTTCAATTCCGGTTAGTTGAGGATGAGATTGCGTGACAAGGTCAATATTTATGGGATGAAGACTAGCTGGAGTATTTTTACCGGCATGGAGAATAAATTCCTGACGGTCCACACGGATAATCCGCAGGCTCTCATGAGTGCCGAGCGACATTTCTTGCATGACTTCAATACGACGATCAGCATGCAGCTTATTGCGGATACGCCCGCTATATTGTTTAACAATCAACCAGATGGTCACCAGTGCAGCTAAAAATACCACCATGATAAACATTTGGAACGGTTGAACACCTTGAACTGCCATAAACGCCTCCTACCTTAGTTAAGAACTAATAGGCAAAAGGCGTGCCAAACTGACTCGTAAAGAGACCTTGCAACTAACTGATTTTATTTAATTTTTTTAAATATTTTTTGAAGTTATAATTTGACACTGGCCTTTATTAAGCCTTGTATGTGTCAAATTATCGACGATTAGAGGTTTTCGACACGTTTTTCTGGGTCAACAATCTCAGTAAAGCGAATACCAAAACGCTCACCAATCATCACCACTTCACCCTTAGCAATAACAATACCATTAGCAAGAATATCAAGGGGATCACCGGCAAGGCGGTCAAGTTCAATAACGGAACCTTCATTCAGGCGCAATAAATCACGAATTTTAAGTTCTGTACCGCCAACAACAACCGTTAGATTGACCTCAATATTCTCCAGAACACGCAGATTTTCGACACTCACTTTTTCAATTTTTGGTGCGGTTGCGGGTGCCTCTTCGCTTTTCTCCGGACCGGCATCTGCTGCCGTATCCACATTTTCAGTGGCGTCTGTGTCCTGCTCTTCGATTGTATCTTGATCTGTTTCTGACATTTTTCTGCCTTTCTACGCGCTGTGACTATCTAGACGTTTCGTCAGATTTACGGCCAATTGGCCTGCAACATCGCCCATTTCTCCCTCGAAAAACGGGTTTTCTTCAAGCCGAATATCAACAGACTCGGCAAGTTGGACGGGCAAAACATCACCCGGCTTAATATGAATCAAATTGCTCAGAGCAATTTTTGGCTCGGCTAACAGAACATCCACAAGAAGCGGAATATCCAGCACGGCGCGTTCCAGCCTGTCGCGCCATGTTACATCATCATCAATAATTTCAGACTGAATACGTGATCGCAATTGTGATGCAATCGGCTTGAGCGTTTGGAGCGGATAGATAATCTGGAACGTTGCCGGATCAATATTAGGAAGCTGAACGACAAAGCTACAAATAATAACTGTATCCGTACCATCAACAAAAGAAGCAAATTGTGGATTAACTTCGCGACCTTGCTCCTTAAAGGTTACAGGCAACAAATCACGCCAAGAGGTTTCCAAAACTCCATTGAGACCGCGGGTCAATATTTCAATCAATCGATCTTCGGTGGCTGTGAATTCAGCTTTTGCATTCGTGGACTTCGACAGCGTACCACCATAATAGGAGTCTGTAAGTTTAGAGATAAAGCCTGGGTCAAAGACCATTAACATTGAGCCGCGTAGCTCCTCAATACGAACTGTTGTGAGGCTCATAAAATTGTCGATCTCTGAAGTGTATTCATCAAAAGTTTTCACTTCTGGTGGAAAGGATGATATGCGCGGCTGAATACGAAGCATCGGCAGAAAAACGGTACGTGAAAAACGTGCAAAACGTTCGTTTATCATACGAAGGGCATGATAATCACCCAACACAGATAAGTCGTCAGATCCGAAAGAAAACTGGCGCACATCACTGCTCTCGGCAAGGTCAACACTGGGTCCACCTTGCGAGCTTGTAGAAGCTTCCAGCCCATCAAGTAGAGCGTTGACTTCGTCAGTTGAGAGTTTGCGTGACGCGACCATTACAATTCCTAATCCTTACTGCACCACAAAGGATGTAAAGTGAACACCCTCAACGCCCCCAAATCCTTCAAGTTCTTCTAGCTTAGCATTCATAACATCACGAAGCTGGTCAAGAAGAGCTTGACGGCCATCTTTATCTTGGAGTTGCTCAACGGAAAAACCGGAGAGCACACCGAGCATTTCAGACCTTAAAGCAAGTTGATGCGAGTCGACATTTTCCATTACTGTTTCGTCATATTGAGTCGAAACACCAATACCGACTTGGAGGAATTTACGCGAATTCTTCAAGTTAGTCGTCAAAGTTCCAGTGAATTCATAATAAGTGGTTTGGAAGATTTCGACATCTGGAGAAATTTTTACAATCTTTTGTGGCGG
>NYTN01000054.1 GCA_002683515.1 Rhodobiaceae bacterium | reverse complement strand
TGTCTGGGCAAGCGATTGAGAAACTTTTTGTAGTTCTACTCCGGCCCAAGGACGCACTATTCTTCCATCGGAAAGTGCCGCGTCAACAACTTGCTGAACCATATTAGAGGGGATGGCAAAGCCAATACCAACAGAACCACCTGAACGCGTATAAATCGCCGTATTTACACCGAGCAAACGTCCATCCATGGTAACCAACGCACCGCCGGAATTCCCGGGGTTTATCGGGGCGTCCGTTTGAATAAAAGACTGAAAGTCCGTCACACCTAAACTTGTCCGCGCCAGTGCCGAGACAATTCCATTCGTTACTGTCTGTCCAACACCAAACGGATTGCCAATCGCCAACACAAAATCGCCAACTTTAACCGTGTCGGAATTACGAAAAGGCAAAGCCAGAAATTTTTCCTCTGCATCAAGAATTTTTAAGACGGCAAGATCTGTGCGTTCATCTGCAAGCAGGAGTTCAGCAGAAAACTCTCTTCTGTCTGATAAAACGACCTTAAAGGCCTCCGCCCCACTAATTACATGATTATTAGTCACGACAATTCCTTCAGCAGAAACAATCACGCCAGAGCCGAGTGAATTTTCTAAACGCTCCCTCTGACCAAAATTATCACCAAAAGATCTGCCAAAAAATTCCTTAAAAAACCTGTCATTGAATAGAGAAGGTCTCCGTGCTTTCACACGGCGCGTGGCATACACATTAACAACTGCCGGGGCGGCCTTCTCAACTACCGGTGCAAAGCTGAACTGGACATCTTTTAAGGATGAAGGAGTGCGCGGCTCAGCATAAGCCAAGCCTGTTACAACCAACACGCTGACTAATAAAGAAGTTAATTTCAGTGAACGACGGATAACGCCGAATACAGACATATAAGTCGTGAAGACAGGACCGTTAAATGGCTTCTTCAACACCCTCATCATCCACCTGAACAGGGCCGGAGTCCTGACCACGTGCCTCTGGATCACGGTCAACAAATTCAATAACAGCCATAGGCGCGTTATCACCAAATCTGTAACCGGCTTTGAGAACACGCGTATAACCACCGGAACGGTCTGCGTAACGCGGTGCCAGTATTTCAAATAGCTTTTTAGCCCATTCTTTCTCAGGCAGTTTAGCAATAGCCTGACGGCGGGCATGTAAATCACCGCGCTTACCAAGCGTTACCAGCTTCTCAACATAGGGACGAAGCTCTTTAGCTTTTGGCAGGGTAGTAACAATCTGCTCATGTTTAATCAATGCGACCGCCAGATTCCCCAGCATAGATTTGCGGTGACTCTGGGTGCGATTTAATTTTCTGCCTGCTTTAGCGTGACGCATGGTTTTCTCCGAATTCGCAGATAATAGAGTTAAAAGTTTTCTTCAAACCTTTTGGCAAGTTCTTCAATGTTTTCAGGTGGCCATGTAGGTACTTCCATACCTAGATGAAGGCTCATTTCTGAGAGCACTTCCTTAATTTCATTCAAAGATTTACGGCCGAAGTTTGGTGTCCGCAACATTTCTGCTTCGGACTTTTGAATCAAATCACCGATATAAACAATATTGTCGTTTTTCAGGCAATTAGCGGATCTAACTGACAATTCAAGCTCGTCAACTTTCTTCAACAACGCCGCACTGAAACCAATTTCTTCGGCAACTGATACAGTTTCCGGAACTTGCTCAGGCTCTTCAAAGTTAATGAATGTCTGAAGCTGGTCTTGCAGAATTCTAGCAGCCAATGCAAGAGCATCTTCAGGTGTTACAGAACCATCGGTTTCAATGTCCATAGTCAGCTTGTCATAATCAAGGACCTGACCTTCACGTGTGTTTTCAACATTATAGGAAACGCGACGCACTGGGCTGTAAAGACTATCTACAGGAATGAGGCCGATAGGCGCATCATCCGGACGGTTTTGTTCGGCCTGCACATACCCATTACCTGTATTCACCGTAAATTCAAAACGAACATCCGCTCCATCATCAAGCGTGCAAAGTACAAGATCAGGGTTAAGAATTTCGACATCAGCGATTTCTTCAATATCGCCAGCCGTTACAACACCTGGGCCTTTTTTGCTCAGAATCATGCGCTTTACGCCTTCGCTATGACAATTGACTGACATCTGCTTAATATTCAGCACAATATCCGTAATATCTTCACGAACACCCGCAATGGATGAGAATTCATGCAAAACACCATCGATTTGAACGGAAACAACGGCTGCACCTTGAATAGAAGACAACAAAATACGGCGCAGGGCGTTACCCAATGTTAAACCAAAACCACGCTCAAGTGGTTCGGCAACGATGCGCACATGGCGATTGCTGTCATGACCAGGAACAATATCCAGTTTGGTAGGCTTGATAAGCTCTTGCCAGTTATTATGTATCATGGCGGCTCCTCTTAAAGGTTAATAACTTCAGTAATTAGACTCGACGGCGTTTTGGTGGACGACATCCATTATGTGGGATTGGTGTTACGTCACGAATGCTAGTGATCGTAAAACCGATAGATTGTAGGGCACGGAGGGCAGACTCACGACCCGAACCAGGACCCTTAACATTCACCTCAAGGGTTTTCATACCATGATCCATAGCCTTTTTACCTGCTTCCTCGGCAGCAACCTGAGCAGCATAAGGTGTGGATTTACGCGAACCTTTAAAACCCATGGCACCTGCAGAGCACCACGCAACAGCGTTACCTTGAGCATCTGCAATGGTAATCATAGTATTATTAAAGGTAGAATTGACATGCGCCACACCGGAAGTGATGTTTTTTCGTTCTCTGCGGCGGACTCGGGTTTTATCAGTAGCCATAAAACAGTTCCTCTACTTTTTCTTACCGGCAATAGGTTTCGCAGGACCCTTGCGTGTACGTGCGTTAGTATGTGTGCGCTGACCGCGAACGGGCAGATTGCGACGATGACGAAGACCGCGATAAACACCCAAATCAAGCAAACGTTTGATATTCATGGCAATTTCACGCCTTAAGTCACCCTCAACGGTATAGTCACCGTCAATGGTTTCACGGATTTTAATGACTTCTGCATCAGAAAGCTCATTCACTCTCCGCTCCGGCATGATGCCGACTTTTTCACAAATTTCCTTGGCCTTTGTGTCGCCAATGCCGTGAATATAAGTCAGGGCAATCACCACACGCTTGGCAGTCGGAATATTTACACCTGCTATACGAGCCACTTAATTCTCCTCATCTCCGTAAGGGAGTGGAAACTGCAGTCAAAGAAACAGCTGAATAGCCCCAACTGTTAGACATTTCTGCAACATGTCACCGAAAAACGGGATTATAAAAACTTCCGCCCAACAGTCAACTTGTTTCCCCTACCTTATCCTTTCAAAAGTCCTAAAATCTCAACAATTTCTTCAGTTACGACATCCATATCCTGCATACCGTCAACATGTTTAACCAAACCTTTTTGCGCGTAGTATTCAGACACTGGCGCAGTTTGTTGTTCATACACTTCTAAGCGATGAGCTAAAGCTTCCTCATTATCATCGTCACGCGGCCCACCCTCAGTTTGGGCAGACCTGATACGAATACGCTCAAGCAACTTATTATGGTCAACTTTCAGCTCTAAAACCGTATCCAGCTTCATGTCTTTATCATTTAACATGGTGTCCAGCGCTTTCGCCTGAGCGATATTTCTTGGAAACCCGTCCAGAATGAACCCATCAGCACAATCTGGAGCTTCAATGCGATCGGATATAATACCGACAACAACCTCATCCGGCACAAGATCACCGCGTGCCATAATGTCTTTGGCTTTAAGGCCAATTTCTGTTTCAGCAGCCACAGCAGCGCGTAACATATCTCCTGTCGAAAGCTGACGGAGATTATGGTTGTTCTCCAGCCGTGCGGCTTGAGTACCTTTACCAGCACCTGGAGGACCTAAAAAAATAATTTTCATCGGCGAGACCTTCCAACACGAGATTGCTTAATCAACCCTTCATATTGGTGAGCAAAAAGGTGGCTCTGTACTTGGCTAACTGTATCCATAGTTACACTGACCACAATCAACAAAGAAGTACCGCCAAGATAGAACGGCACACTGTACTGATTAATCAAAATCTCTGGTAATAGACAGACAAGCGTCAAATAAAGCGCACCAACTACAGTCAAACGCGTGAGCACTCTATCGAGATATTCTGCGGTTCTATCACCTGGACGGATGCCCGGAATAAAGCCACCACTCCGCTTTAAATTATCAGCCGTATCAGACGGATTAAAGACAATCGAAGTATAGAAGAAGCAGAAAAAGATGATTCCGCCTGCATAAAGTGCCATATAAAGTGGTTGGCCACGACCCATCATAGCCGTTACATTACCAAGCCATTCAGGTCCACCTGTACCAGAAAAGTTAGCAACAGTGATCGGTAATAATAACAATGATGAAGCAAATATCGGCGGAATAACACCTGCTACATTTAGCTTCAATGGCAAATGAGAGTTTTCCCCACCGGTCATTTTGTTACCGACCTGACGCTTCGGATATTGGACAATCAAACGACGTTGAGCCCGCTCCATGAAAACGATAAATGCGATAACTGCAGCAACCATGACCAAAAGAAACAAAATAACGAGCGAAGACAAAGCACCTTGGCGACCTAACTCAAGTGTGCTGACCAGCGCGCCAGGAAGCTCTGCAACAATACCTGCAAAAATAATCAGCGAAATGCCGTTTCCGACGCCCCTCGCGGTTATTTGTTCACCGAGCCACATCAAGAATACTGTACCGCCAACAAGCGTGATAACAGCACTTATTTCAAAGAAAACACCTGGGTTGATAACAATACCTTCAGCCCGTTCAAGGCCAACAGCAATACCGAAACCCTGCATCGCTGCAAGCACAACCGTACCATAACGGGTGTACTGGTTAATCTGTTTACGTCCCTGCTCGCCACCCTCTTTCTTAAGATGTTCAAGATGAGGCACTGCCGATGTCAGCAGCTGTATAATAATGGAAGCTGTAATATAAGGCATGATATTCAAGGCAAAGATAGCCATCCGACCGACAGCACCCCCTGCGAACAAGTTGAACATGCCGATAATACCGCCCTGATTTTGTTCAAAAAGCGCATTGACCGCCTGTGGATCAACTCCGGGAAGTGGAATATAAGTTCCGAGGCGATAGATTAGCAGCGCACCAAGTGTAAACCAGATACGTTGTTTCAGTTCCGTCGCGCCCCTAAAGGATGACAGGCTAAGATTTGCTGCTAATTGCTCTGCTGCTGAAGCCATTTTAAAACCTAATTAAGCCTTACTCGCTCTGATTATCTTCGGTATCTGCATCATCGGAAGCAGTCTCCTCGACGGGAGCCTCTTTTTCAGTGGCAGTTTCTTCTACTTCTGATTCAGCTTTTTTTGCTGCTTTCTTTTTGGCCTTTTTTTCAACTTTCGCCTCATCTACACCCTCGCTAGGTGCAGGAGCGAGAACTGTAATTTTACCACCCAATTTTTCAATCGCTTCTCTTGCAGAAGCTGAAACACCAAAAACTTCAAAATCCATTTTAGTTTTCAACTCGCCATTACCAATAATGCGAACACCGTCAAGCTCGCGGCGGATAACACCAGCGCCTTTAAGGTTTGCGGTATTTACAGCATTAGATGCATTTAGTTTACCTGCGTCCAAAGCTTGCTGAAGACGGCCAAGATTGACAGCATTCAGTTTTTTTGGATTTGGAACATTAAAGCCGCGTTTCGGCAAACGCATGTGAAGCGGCATTTGCCCCCCTTCAAAGCCTTTAATCGAAACACCAGAACGTGATTTTTGACCTTTTACACCACGCCCACCGGTTTTACCTTTACCTGATGACGTTCCGCGACCTACACGCACACGCGTTTTACGCGCGCCTTGATTGTCTCTTAATTCATTAAGTCTCATAGTCAATCTCCAGGCCCTTAGGCGTCTTCCACAATACGAACAAGGTGCGCGACTTTCGCAATCATGCCCCGCACAGCTGGTGTATCTTCTAATGTTTTAATGCGATGCATTTTATTCAACCCCAAACCAACAAGTGTCGCGCGCTGATCTTCAGGTCTCCCAATTGGACTCCCGGTTTGCTCTACAGTCACTGTATTTTTCTTCGCCATCATTCACTCCTTACCGATTATGCGTCGGCAGCATCTACCCCGCGACGGGAAACAATATCTGAAACCTTCTTGCCTCGACGCGCCGCAATCTGGCGCGGGCTGGCTTGCTTGCTCAAGGCATCAATAGTAGCGTGAACCATATTATAGGGATTAGACGTCCCGATTGATTTCGCCACAACATCTTGCATACCCAAGACCTCAAACACCGCACGCATCGGGCCACCGGCAATAATACCGGTACCGGGAGGTGCTGCACGAAGCAGAACTTTACCCGCACCATGATGACCACGAATATCGTGGTGTAATGTACGACCTTCGCGAAGCGGCACACGTATCATTTTGCGCTTTGCGGCTTCGGTTGCTTTACGAATAGCTTCAGGAACTTCACGCGCTTTACCGAGCCCATAGCCAACCCGACCTTTTTGATCACCAACAACAACGAGTGCAGCGAAACCAAACCGGCGACCACCTTTGACCACTTTGGCAACACGATTAATGTGCACAAGCTTATCAATAAACTCGTTGTCGCGATCGTCGTCGCGGTTATCTTTACGATTATCACCTCTAGCCACGAGTCAGTCTCCTTAAAATTTTAAGCCGGCTTCACGCGCGGCTTCGGCAAGAGCTTTAACTCTGCCATGAAATAGATATCCGCCACGATCAAAAATAACCGTTTCAACGCCGGCTGTTTTGGCCCTCTCAGCAACTAACTTGCCGACAAGACCTGCAGCCTCTTTGTCTGAACCCTTCTGCCCGGAAAAATCCTTTTCCTTTGTGGAGGCAGCGGCTACCGTTACACCATTCTCGTCGTCGATGACTTGGGCATAGATATGCTGAGACGACCTGAAAACCGACAATCTAGGCTTACCATTAGCTAGCTTTCTCAGACGCATTCTAACGCGTCTTTTCCGTCTCTCATCTTTTGATATCATCTTCACCATAGCGAAATCCTATTTCTTCTTACCTTCTTTGCGGAAGATATACTCACCGACATATCTAACACCCTTGCCCTTATAAGGCTCCGGAGGACGATATGAGCGTATCTCAGCAGCTACCTGCCCAACTTTTTGTTTATCAATACCAGATACCGTAATTTCGGTCTGGGACGGGCATTCAACCTTGATGCCTTCAGGAACAGCAAAATCAACATCATGACTGAACCCAAGGCTAAGCTTTAGCTTTTGACCTTGAATCTGAGCACGATAACCGACACCTTGCAGTTCAAGTTTTTTCTCAAAACCTTCAGAGACGCCAGCCACTAAATTAGCAACTGTTGAACGGCTCAAGCCCCAAAAACTTCTAGCTGCTTGAGACTTTTCCCTCGGGCTGACAAGAATGCCATCATCAGTCTGCTCAATCGCAATCAAGTCAGATAATACGGCACTCATTTCACCCTTAGGCCCTTTAACAGCCAATGCCTGACCGTTGAGGCTAACCTCAACGCCACCGGGTACAGGAACAGGTTTTTTACCAATGCGAGACATTTCTTTTCCTCATAGAATTCTCAAATTAAGCCCCATCAAAAGATGCGACAGAGAACCTCCCCACCAACATTGTTTTCACGCGCAGCAGAGTCAGACATGACCCCTTTTGGCGTTGATAAAATTGAAATACCAAGACCGTTTTGAACTACGGGCATAGTCTTTACAGATGAATAGACACGGCGACCAGGTTTTGAAACGCGTTGAATATCCTGAATGACGGGACGCCCTTCATGATATTTCAGCTCGATTTCAAGCTCAGCCATAGTGCCAGTAAATTGTTTTTCAGAATATCCACGAATATATCCTTCATCTTTCAACACATCCAACACCCAACGGCGTAGTTTTGAAGATGGAGAAATAACACTCGACTTGCCACGCATTTGAGCGTTGCGGATACGTGTAAGCATGTCACCAAGAGGATCGTTTAAGTTCATAATACTTCCCCTACCAACTTGACTTAACCATGCCCGGAATCTGACCTTTAGAGGCCAAATCTCTCAAAGAGATCCGGGACATGTTCAATTTTCTGTAATAACCACGTGGGCGACCAGTCACACCACAACGGTTCCGCACACGCGACTTGGCCGAATTGCGCGGGAGTTCTGAGAGCTTGAGGCGCGCTTTGAAGCGCTCCTCATTTGTCAGCGACTCATCCTTGGCCGTAGCCAGCAATTCCGCACGCTTGGCAGCATATTTATCCGCCAGTCGGATGCGTTTTTTATTACGTTCTACAGAGCTCTTTTTAGCCATAACTACCTCTCTCCGATCTCGTCAGTTCTTGTCCGAGAACGGAAAATTAAATGCACGTAGAAGTTCACGAGCTTCATCATCCGAAGTCGCTGTTGTGCAAACAATGATATCCATTCCCCAGATTGTATCGACTTTGTCATAGTCGATTTCCGGAAACACAATATGTTCTTTTAGGCCCATGGCATAATTTCCATTGCCGTCAAAACTTTTAGGATTAAGACCTCTAAAGTCACGCACACGCGGCAATGCGATGGTAACCAGACGGTCAATAAACTCATACATATTCGATTTGCGAAGTGTAACTTTGACACCCAGTGGCATATCTTCACGCACTTTAAATGTCGCAATAGAATTACGGGCGCGGGTAACGACAGGCTTTTGACCTGCAATCAGTTCCATATCAGCATAGGCCGACTTCACTTTTTTCGTGTCCGTGGTGGCTTCACCAATACCCATATTCAGAACAACCTTATCAAGCTTTGGGACCTGCATTGGGTTGGCATAGCTGAACTGTTCAGTCAGCTGAGCTCGAACGCTATCGTCATAATGCGTCTTAAGACGTGGAATGTAATCTACTTCAGCCATCGATGACGTCTCCTGACTTCTTGGCAAATCTTTGTTTTTTGCCGTCATTATCAAATTGATACCCGACCCGGCTTGGCGAACCATCTTTAGGATCAGCAATGGCGAGGTTAGAAATATGAATTTTGGATTCGCGCGCGATAATACCACCCTCGGTTTGGGCAGACTGTCGTTGATGACGTTTCACAATATTCACTCCTTGCACGAGAGCACGGCTTTCTGTTGGAAATATTCTTAGAACCTCGCCCGATTTACCTTTATCGCGACCGGCTAACACAACGACCTTATCGCCTTTTTTAATTTTCAATTTTGTCGTCATTATAGAACCTCGGGCGCAAGAGAAACAATTTTCATGTGATTGGTTGCCCTTAATTCACGTGTAACCGGACCAAAAATTCTTGTTCCCACAGGCTCACCTGAATTATTTACCAGCACAGCTGCGTTACGGTCAAAGCGGATGACACTTCCATCATTGCGACGGATTTCTTTTGCTGTGCGGACAATCACCGCACGCATAACGTCACCCTTTTTCACGCGACCGCGCGGAATTGCCTCCTTTACACTAACCACGATTGTGTCGCCAATGCCGGCGCTCATGCGTTTTGAGCCTCCGAGAACCTTGATGCACTGCACCCGTCGAGCACCCGAGTTGTCGGCAACGTCCAGATTGGTTTGCATCTGTATCATTGTATTATTCCTTACCTAGCCTCAACTATTCAGTTATGACTTCCCAGCACTTCAGCTTGGAAATCGGACGACACTCTCTAATGCGAACAGTATCACCGGTTTTGTACTGGTTATCAGCATCATGAACGTGGTACTTCTTCGATTTACGAACGGTCTTTTTCATCACAGGGTCTGTCAAACGACGCTCAACCCGAACAACAACAGTTTTGTCGGTTTTATCGCTGACAACAGTTCCTTGTAGAATACGTTTTGGCATTTCTATCTAGTCCTCAATTAAACGACCCTACTCGGCCTGTTTACCCTTAAGCTCGTTTTTAGCAGTCTGTACGCGGGCAATTTCTTTTCGCACCTGACCGATACGTGCCATATTCTCAAGTTGGCCTGAAGCTTTTTGGAAGCGCAGATTGAACTGTTCTTTTTTCAATTCTACCAAGCGGTCATCAAGCTGGTCGTTAGTCAAATCTCTGATTTCTATAATCTTCATAAACCCAATTCCTAGTCTTGATCGCCAATACGTGACACAACACGCGTTTGAACCGGAAGTTTAGCGGCAGCAAGTTTCAAAGCCTCATGGGCAACATTTGCAGGCACACCGTCAACTTCAAACATAATCCGACCGGGCTTAACACGGCACGCCCAAAATTCAGGAGAACCCTTACCTTTACCCATACGAATTTCAGTCGGTTTCTTGGAAACCGGCACATCAGGAAAAATACGAATCCAAACACGCCCAGCACGTTTCATATGACGGGTTATCACACGACGTGCAGCCTCAATCTGGCGCGATGTGACACGCTCTGGTGTGGTTGCTTTAAGACCAAAAGCCCCAAAATTAAGCGCTGTTCCGCCCTTCGCATTACCTTTAATGCGGCCTTTATGAGCTTTACGGAATTTTGTACGTTTAGGTTGCAGCATTGTCCCTAACCTCTTGCCATTTCTCTAGATGAGTTGGAATTATCATCACTGCCTTGCTCACCGCGCTTATCGCGTGCCATTGGATCATGATCAACGATTTCACCTTTGAAAATCCATACTTTAATTCCGCAGACGCCGTAAGCCGTATGCGCTGACCCGACACCATAATCAATATCTGCGCGGAGTGTATGAAGTGGCACACGCCCCTCACGGTACCATTCAACACGCGCAATCTCAGCGCCACCAAGACGGCCACCACAATTAATACGGATACCTTCAGCACCCAATCTGATAGCAGACTGCACAGCCCGCTTCATAGCACGACGAAAACCAACACGACGCTCAAGCTGCTGGGCAATCCCGTCAGCAACAAGCTGGGCGTCAATTTCGGGTTTTCTCACTTCAACGATATTCAGAAGAACTTCACTGTCTGTGATTTTTGCAATCCTACCGCGTAGCTTCTCAATATCTGCACCTTTTTTTCCAATAATGACACCGGGGCGCGCTGAATGAATTGTGACACGGCACTTTTTGTGGGGGCGCTCAATAATGATTTTAGATACAGCCGCCTGCTTAAGTTCTTTCAAAAGCATTTCACGGATATTTAGATCTTCGTGAAGAAGTGAAGCATATTCACCTTTTCTAGCATACCAGCGGGAGTCCCATGTACGGTTGACACCTAGGCGCATACCAATCGGATTAATTTTCTGTCCCATTAGGCTTTTCCTCCGGCCTGAGTTTCTTCCATCTCACGAACAACAATTGTAAGTTGGCTGAAAGGCTTAATAATACGTGCGGCGCGGCCTTTAGCTCTTGGGCGGAACCGCTTCATAACGAGGTTCTTACCCACATAAGCTTCAGCGACAAAAAGATTATCAACATCCAAATCATGGTTGTTTTCTGCATTCGCTATTGCGCTTTCGAGAACTTTTTTAACCTCATCTGAAATACGTCTGCGTGAGAAAGTTAAATCAGCAACAGCTTTCTCAGCCTTTTTACCTCTAATTAATTGCGCAACAAGATTAAGCTTTTGCGGACTGGTACGGATCATCCGGCCCACCGCTTTGGCTTCATTGTCAGCAAGTTGTCTTGGTTTGGATGCCTTACCCATCTTACTTCCTCTTAGCCTTCTTATCGGCAGAATGGCCGTAATACGTACGAGTTGGCGCAAATTCACCGAATTTATGTCCAACCATTTCTTCTGTTACGAGAACAGGAATGTGTTTTTGACCGTTATGCACACCAAAATTCAACCCGACAAATTGCGGGAGAATGGTTGACCGACGGCTCCAAGTCTTGATGACGTCGTTTCTACCGGACGCACGAACTGCTTCCGCTTTTTTAAGCAGATAACCATCAACAAACGGGCCTTTCCAAACTGAACGTGTCATTATTTATTCCTAACGCTTTTTCTTCATATGACGGCTGCGCAAAATATATTTGTCCGAGGATTTATTCGAACGCGTGCGCTTACCTTTAGTTGACTTACCCCACGGTGTCACTGGGTGACGTCCGCCTGATGTTTTACCTTCACCACCACCATGAGGGTGATCAACAGGGTTCATGGCTACACCACGTACGCTCGGTCTTTTACCCATCCAGCGGTTACGGCCCGCTTTAGCAAGTTTGATATTTCCTTGGTCTGGGTTTGAAACAGCACCAATAGTCGCCATACAATCACCATGAATGAGGCGCTGCTCACCTGAACCCAAGCGAATGATTGCATAAGTTTGATCGCGACCAACAATCTGAGCGAATGCGCCAGCAGAACGGGCAATCTGACCACCCTTACCAGGCTTCATCTCGATGTTGTGAATGATGGAACCTATTGGGACGGAACGAAGTGGCATCGCACAGCCAGGCTTCACATCAACCTTTTCACCGGCAATTACTTTATCGCCAACGCCCAGACGTTGAGGTGCAATAATATAAGCTAATTCACCGTCTTCATATTTGATAAGCGCAATAAAAGCCGTTCTGTTTGGATCATATTCCAAACGCTCAACCGTAGCAGTCATATCCCATTTAACGCGTTTAAAGTCGACAATTCTGTAGCTGCGTTTATGACCACCACCACGACGACGCGCGGTAATGCGGCCGGCATTATTACGCCCACCGGATTTGGTCAAACCCTCGGTTAATGTTTTAACCGGCTTGCCCTTATGCAGCGCAGAACGATCAACAAGAATCAGACCGCGCTGTCCGGGAGTCGTTGGATTATATTTTTTTAATGCCATAGCTTTATAACCTTTTCATGATGTCCGGCCTAGAGACCGGTCGTAACATCAATCGAATGCCCTTCTTCAAGCGTTACAATCGCGCGTTTACGATCACCTTGCTTTCCCAAAATTCCGC
>NYTN01000053.1 GCA_002683515.1 Rhodobiaceae bacterium | reverse complement strand
TGTTTGAGGCATTGTCCACCCTTCCTATGCCAGTGATTGCGCTGGTAGAAGGCCCCGCAATGGCTGGAGGGTTCGGTCTTGTTTGCGCATGTGATGTGGTCATTGTGACAGAAGATGCAAAATTTGCGATGACTGAGGCAGCTATTGGCATACCTCCGGCTCAGATTATTCCACATGTAGCAAGCCGTTTAGGTTTACCCGTAGCGCGTCGCATGGTGATGACTGCAGCGCGTATTGGATCTGAAGAAGCCTTAACAATCGGTCTTGCTGATTTTGTTGTAAAAGATTGTGTGGAAGCGGAAGCTAAAGAAGCTGAAATTAAAAAAGCTGTCATGCGTTGCGCGCCAAATGCAAATGCAGTGAGTAAGGAGATTATTTTTGCCAGCCGAACACTTCAAGGCAAAGAGATAATCGAATTTGCAGCTAAAGGATTTGCCGAGGCTATTGTTGGTGAAGAGGGGCGAGAGGGTATTGCTTCCTTCCTAGAGAAGAGAAAACCTCGTTGGGCAGAAGAGAATTAAAAATTATGTCGTCTATTAGAAAAATCCTTATTGCTAATCGTGGTGAAATTGCTGTCAGAATCATGCAGACTGCTCGGCGTCTTGGTATTTCAACAGTTGCTGTTTATTCGGACGCTGATGTTCAAGCGCCCCATGTTACGCTTGCTGACGAGGCTATTCGTATTGGGGCTGGGCCAGTGGGTGAGAGTTATCTTGTCATCGACAATATTCTTGACGCTGCGCGCCAGACTAATGCTGATGCCATTCACCCCGGATATGGATTTTTATCTGAAAATGCTGATTTTGCCGAAGCAGTGCAAAAGGCGGGTTTGATTTTTATTGGCCCAGATGCTGAAGCGATTTCATTAATGGGGAATAAAGCTGCTGCAAAGCGCAGAATGATTGAAGCTGGTGTCCCATGTGTACCGGGTTATGAAGATGCCGATCAATCTGATGAACGTCTTATAGAAGCGGCAAATGAGATTAAGTTTCCCATTATGGTTAAGGCCGCTGCTGGGGGTGGTGGTCGTGGTATGCGTCTTGTTCAAGATATGGATGAACTGAAAAATGCTCTTGTCACGGCGCGATCTGAGGCTGCAAATGCTTTTGGTTCAGATGAGCTTATTTTGGAAAAGGCGATTATCTATCCCCGCCATGTGGAAATACAGGTTTTTGCAGATCGGCATGGTCAGGTAGTTCATTTGGGTGAGCGTGACTGTTCAGTTCAACGCCGTCATCAAAAAGTGATTGAAGAGTCTCCTTGTCCCGTTATGACCGCTGAATTGCGTGCAGATATGGGCGCAGCGGCTGTCGAAGCGGCACGGAATATAAATTATGTAGGGGCGGGAACAGTTGAATTTCTTCTTGACCAGAGTGAGGCGTATTACTTTTTGGAGATGAATACGCGTTTGCAAGTCGAGCATCCGGTGACTGAAATGGTCACTGGTTTGGATTTGGTCGAATTGCAAATCAAGGTTGCGCAAGGTGAAATGTTAGACCTCAAGCAAGAAGATGTTTCTTTGGATGGTCATGCTATTGAGGTGCGGCTTTACGCTGAAGACCCGAATAATGATTTTATGCCAGCGACTGGTAAAATAGTGGCATGGCGTCCGGCCACTATAGATAATGTGCGTTTTGACGGCGGTGTTGTAGAGGGGCAGGATATTTCGCCTTTTTATGATCCTATGGTTGCTAAAGTTATTGCTTATGGAGATGACCGGGAGACTGCTCGCAAAAGACTTGTTGAAGCTTTGCGCCAAACAGCACTTCTCGGACCGGCAACGAACAGAGATTTTCTTGTTACCTGTCTTGAAAAAGAAACCTTTATTAAAGGTGAGGCGACGACTGCATTCATTGGTGAGACTTTTGGCGAAACCGGTTATACGGCTGAGCCTGTCAGTAATGAGATGGTAGCCTTACAGGCAGTGCTTCATTTTATACATGATAGAGAGCAGGCTTTAGGCCGCGCCATATCTGTCCCGGATGCGCTGAAAAATTTTTCAACCACAGGTGCTTTGCAAACACCTTATAGCTTGCTTATTGGGGAGGAGGTTTTTGACCTCACTGTTTCAAGCACTCAAGCTGGGTCCTATCAAGTTGATATTACCTTTGAGGAGGGGTCGGAAGCGGTTCTTGTTGAAACACATGATGATGAGCAGGTGACACCGGATGTATCGCTTTCTTTCAACGTAAATAACAAAATCTTTAAGAGTCGAGCCGTTTTTGACGCGAATGTGCTGTTTCATGCGATACAATCTGCGGATACAGCAATATTTTTATCGAGCATCAATCAATTGCATGTGACTGATGATGGGGCTGAGGGTTCTGCAGGTGGCTTGGTTACGGCACCACTGCATGGTCGTGTCATTGAAGTATTTGTTAAGGTCGGTGACAAGGTTGAAGAGGGTCAAAAGCTTGCAGTTGTTGAAGCTATGAAAATGCAGCATGAAATATTTTCTGAAGTAGAAGGCGATGTCATTGATGTTAGAATTGTTTCTGACCAACAAGTTAGCGTGAATGATCTAATGATTGAGATTGCCGAAGAAGATGCCGGTAATGAGGAAAACGCCTGATGCAGCAATTATCTAATGACTTGCTTGATGAGTCTGAGGCGCTTTATCGGATCATGGCTGATTTATCAGATGATGATTTCACCACCCCAACAGGTTTTAAGAATTGGACTTTTAACGATATTCTTGAACATTTGCATATCTGGAATGTAGCGGCCTATGAGAGCTATGCTGACGAGGCAGCCTTTGATACCTATGTTGATAAAGTTAAGGCTGATGTCATGGCGGGTAATCTCAAGAAATTTGAAAGGTCATATATTAACGGACTTGCGGGACAGGCGCTTTTGAATACATGGAGTGAATATTATATCAAAATGACTGATGCATTTGCTGAACTTGATCCAAAACATCGTGTTAAATGGATTGGTCCGGATATGAGTGTGCGTTCAAGTATTACCGCTCGATTAATGGAAACATGGGCGCATGGTCTCGCTATTTATGATGCGCTAGGCGTTGTGCGTCAGGATGCTGACCGGATAAAAAATATAGTGGTTCTTGGTATCAACACATTTAATTGGAGTTTCCAGGTTAAGGGGCAAACTCCTCCGGGGCCAATACCTTATATTGAATTAATAGCCCCATCAGGGGAGGTCTGGCAATTTGGCGAATTAAGCGATGTTTCTGCAGTGACAGGAACTGCTAGCGAATTTTGTCAGGTCGTAACGCAAACCCGCAATATATCAGACACAAATTTAAAGCTTATCGGTCCTGTCTCAGAGGCTTGGATGAGCCATGCACAATGCTTTGCCGGGCCACCTGAAACACCACCGTTGGAAAATACACGTTTTATGAAATCGTCGGCTTAATCAATTAGACGGTTGCTTAATAGGAGTTGAAAATGGACTTAAAAGATAAGGTTGCAATCATTACAGGCGGGGCATCTGGCCTTGGCGAGGCGACACTTAGAAGGTTTGTTGCGCATGGTGCGAAATGCGCGATATTTGATATGAATGAGGAGCGTGGCGCAGCCCTTGTAGAAGAGTTGGGCGATAATGTGATTTACCAGCAGGTAAATGTCACGGATGAGGCTTCTGTAAGCGCGGCGATACAAGAAGTTGAAACTGCTTTTGGCCCAGCTCACATTTGTTGTAATTATGCTGGTATTGCCTGGGCTGCTAAGACATATCATCCCAAAAACGGGCCGCATCCACTTGAAGATTTTAAGCGTGTTATAGATGTAAACCTCATCGGTACGTTTAATGTGGCGCGTCTTGCCGCTGAGTCGATGATGAAAAATGATCCAATTACTGATGATGGTCAGCGAGGGGTGATTATCAACACCGCGTCAGTAGCGGGTTATGAGGGTCAAATCGGTCAGGTCGCATATAGTGCGACAAAGGGCGGGGTTATAGGTATGACAATCGTCATTGCGCGCGATTTGGCTGAACTTGGCATTCGCTGCAACACAATTGTACCCGGCCTTATTCATACGCCTATGTTTGATACTCTGCCGGAAAATATTTTCCAAGCTTTGGAAAACTCAGTGCTAAATCCAAAACGCCTTGGTAAACCTGATGAGATTGCTAAAACGGCGCAGTATCTCGTTGAAAATGATTACGTTAATGGCGAATGCATCCGCATGGATGGCGGTATTAGAATGACACCGCGATAGGCTTTTTGAATATTAGTTTTATATTTTAAAGATTTTATTCTTATTTTTTATCCTGGTGCTTACGAAGTCTTTCTTTAGGTGCTAGCCAACTGCGCCCACCACGGTGGCGGCCATCTCTTAGGCGAAGCATATCTGCAATACGCACTCTGGTCTCTTGTCCTGACACTTGGATAAGTTGTTGTAAAACAGCATTGAGATGAATACTCAATGCGCGTTCTTGGCGTAACAAATTATCTGACATTATTTGCAGTTCAGTTTTGTCTATCTCATCACCTTGAATGTAGGCGATGACTTCTTCTCTTTCTTTGAAATAGGTTTTGAACAGCACTGCGCTTTGTTTCCTGTTTTGTTTAAAAACCTCGCGGACAGCCAGTCGATCATCTGCATTGATGCGTTTTAGAAATCTTTTTTCTAGCCTTTCCACAGTTTTTATTTTTTCAGCATCACCGGTTGGTTGACTCTGCATAAAGAAACTAATTCCTGCGCCAAGTACAAAGAAATTTGCGGCAAGAGAAAACAGGAGCACAATGATGAAAATAATACGTTTTCGTTTGCTGATTTGGATAAGCGTGGGGTTCATGATCAACTCCAGTTTAATCCCATGAACTTAAAGGATTGATTTCAAGAAAAGCGAAGTTTTGTTCGCTGTAAGTGGAGGTAATCGTGTCCAAAGGCAGATAGGGGAGGCTGAACATGCCCGCTGCCAAACAGACAAACATCATTAAGCAGGCGGCTACGGATTGAATGGATGAACCCATAAAAGGATTTTGATTGCTCGAGTGCATTTGTTGAGGTAGGCGCGTGGCCTCGGAAACGATTTTATATTGAAGGCTCGAGAAATCTTCAGAGTTAAGAGCAGTGTTGTGAATATCCACCAATACATCATCCAGCTCTTTTTCATAAGAGATGAATTTTTGAGCTTCGTTATTATCGCTGCTATAGGCCAGCCCCCAATTGCGGCTATCATCGGGCCATTTTGCAATATCACTACCATGGGCAGAGATAAGCGTTTTGAATTTATGCATATCGAAAGATACGGCGTTTTTCTTTTCGTCAGTCATTTCTCGTCATGTCTCCCCAATTACCGATAGGTGTCCTCTCAGTATAATTCTTCATAATTTTCATTTAATACAGTATGCAGTTTTTTTCTGGCGCGGCGTAAAAGTGACTCCAATGCTGCTAAACTCAACCCAAGCGAGTCAGCAGCCTCTTGTTGCTTCATCTCAGAAAAGTAGACAAGCTGGATAGCGTCACGCTGTTCGCTCGTTAAATTGCCTAATGCTTCTTCTATTTGTTTTTTTCTGTCTTTGGTTTCCAAAGTTTGAAGAGCGTTATCGGCACCATCTGGAATTTCTGGAACATCGTCTATATCGGTCATGGGTTTGCGCCGCCTTAGCATATCAATCGAGCGGTTAACGCAAACACGATAAAGCCATGTGCTGATTTTGGCTTCGGCTTCCCATTTAGGTGCATTTTGCCAGAGACGGGTAAAAACATCCTGTGCCACTTCTTCAGCGTCACTTGGGTGCTTTAATCTCTGCAATGCTATCGCATAAACCATCTTCAAATGCCTTGAGGTCAGCAGATTGAAGGCCATCTGGTCGCCTTCAGCAATTGCAGACATTAAGTCTTCGTCGCTGGGTTCAGACAAGAGCGGCCTCCTTAGTGCTAGTGGCGACCTTCCTTCTCATCCATTTTTTTGACGCGTCTATCTTTTTTATCCAGATATCCATTATTGTCGCGGTCCATTTTTTCAAATTTTGCGGCATGGAAAGTTTTCAGCTCATTGTGCTGGATCAAGCCGTCATTATTTTTATCCATCTTAGCAAATTGCTGGTCGATTTTGGCAGTAAATTCCTGTTGCGTGACTTTGCCGTCTTTATTCGCATCCATAGCTTTAAAACGGATTGGCGCTGCGTAGGCTGAATTACTAAAGCTTATTATCATTACCACCAAAACAACCAGGGTAATCAAACGCTTTGTAAAAATTTCGAACTTAAAAGGCATTTTTTTCTCCATTAGTTAATCCAATTTATTAAACGCAACGTAAATTAAATATCCGTCTCCCAAGACGGACTGTGTGTTAAACCCTCACACACATATCCCTGAACTCTACCCTGCTGATTCGTCAGCAGGGTTTTTTTTGTTTCGGATAATAGGAGATGCTTGCAGTAATATAGCTTGCATGCTGCGCCGCGCATTTTGTGGTTCATAATTTATGATGGCGCGAACGGCGGCTTCATGGGCGGTAAGAGATAAGTAATTATATCTTTCCGTATGCTCAAAGAGCAATTTAAGACAGGTTTTTGCTAACATACGATGGCTATTGAAGAAACGATTGTGGCAATTCGCTAAAATGCAGTCAATAAAAGCGGCTTCCGCCTCATGGCTTGATGCTGGCGTGGTGGCGAGTTTAAGTGATTGAAATAATTCAGATACTCTTTGTCGTTCGGTGGCTTGTGCGCGAGAAGCGGTAAGTGCGGCAGCGCCAGGTTCAATAGCAAGACGGATATCAATCATTTCCACCAAAAGAGGTTCAAGACGACTGCTCGTAGTGGTATCGGTGAGCCAATTTAGGATATCTGAGTCTAACATGGCCCATTTATCTGTATCATTTACGAATGTTCCGGCTTTTGGAACAGCTTTTACAAGCCCTTTAGCTCCCAATATGCGTAATGCTTCTCGTAAAATAGTTCTGGAAATGTCGAGTGACTCGCACATGACCTGATCATTAGGCAAAACCTGCCCGATAGACAGTTTTCCTCTTACAATTTGCCTGCCAATGGTCTCGGCAGCAATATCAGTGCGCCTTTTAGAGGTATTTTTTTCCATAAGTAATAATAAATATTACTTTTTAATTTTATGCAAGATTGTTTGGTCTAATTTTTATCGCGAATCATAAATGAAAGGAATTCTCTGTACCTTTCAACCCGACTGCGCTCTTCAGAAAAGATATCATTATAAGTTTTATGGTTTTCTGCCGTGTCATTTTGGAATTTTGAAACCAAAAGCTCCAATTCGCTTCTTGTTGTGGCAATTTCTTGATAAATACGGTCAATTTCTTGATTAATACTGGCTTTTCGAGAGGTAATTTTTTTCTCTAAAGCACCTAAGGAAGAATGCATTTCCTCAACAAGTCCGTCTACGGATAGCGCCATTTTACCAATAAGATTTTCTGTGGCTTCCAGTGTATCCCCATGTTCAGACTTCAATTCTGCCAGTGTATCGCGCATCCGTAAGGATAAAAACGCCATATCATTGTCCAGAAATTTGTCAAAAGGTTCATTTTCTGTCATTTCAGAGGATAAATCAGGGTTATCTGCTACTGAAAGAGGGTCTGTCATAATCTCAGCATCACTCAGATTATCAGCGTTTTGATCATCCAATGCTGCCATATTATCTAGATTAGGTGGTGCATCAAATGCCGCGCCAGATATAAATGGAATTTCAGTCTCAGTCAGAGGCGTATCACTTTGACTACCACCAGGCATATCGCCTGCTAAATCTGCAGCAATTTCAGCAGCAAGGGCAGCTTCAAGACTTTCATCAAGACTATCGGGCGGTGTTTCTTCTGAATGAACTTGCGTATCCGCGTCATTTTCATTCGCATCAACATTAGCCGGAGTTACCTCTGGCGGGATGTTACGTTCATCATCAAGTTTGTTATTTTCGAGAATATCGTTAATGGCATCAGCGATTTCTGCCATCTTCCGGAACTCTTCTTCTTCTGATTGACTCATTTAAAAACCGTTACTGACATCAAATTCAACAAAATATCTGATGAATCGATAATAAAACTATAATAACACTATACAATAGATAAGATTCGTCAAAATTATGCTTAAAGAGTTATTTATTTTCAGTGTGGCAATTTATGAAATAATAAAAAAGCCGGAACACAAACCCTAGGAAAGACACTCGAATGTCTGGGACTGAAGCTAAAGATATGGCCGATACAGTTTTACAAAACCAGCTTGCATCTCAACCGGATGGTGATCTGGACACTAATTTAGACAGTTCAATGACGCCTCAATCGGGTCAAGCCACTTTTCCCACGGGCGGGCGCGCTTTGGCGAATCTTTTATTGATGGAGCATGATTTCCGGCGTGCGCGATATACGAGAGAAATTGCGAATATATTAGCCACCAGACTGGATGGGTTCACCCATTGTGACGGCGTAATTGTTTGGGTCAAAAAAAACAAAGGTAGCGATGTTATTATGTCGCGGCTTGAGGGAAGTCAGCTCAAAACGATAAAAGATAAGAATCTGGAAAAATGGGCTAAAAAGCTGTCCTTGTGGATGGATAAAACAAATACACCAGCCGGCGAATTGTATACAGAGACAATTCCCGCAAAGATTTTTGACCTTTGGCCGGATATATTCCCAATGGAGGGATTTCATGTCCCCCTCAATTGTCCTGGCAATGGTCGCGCAGGGGGGGTGCTCTTAATGCGCAGCCAACCTTGGGGCGAGGCTATAAAAATTATGCTTCAACAATTGGGTGAAGCTGCGGGTTATAGCCTGAAAGCTCTTGAACTAGGGATTTATAATAAAACTACTTCAAATTTACCCTTGTTACTTGGGTTGCTGGGAGTTGCTTCTCTTTTGTCAGTCACAGCGTTGACAGTTATGGATATTATTCCAACACCGGATTACCTTCAGCCGGCAATCCATTTACTCAAGGATTTGACGGGTCTCGGCATTTAGCCTTGAGGATCTCAAAGAATTAACAAGATGAGCTACAGCTTTTGGAGTTGTTGCACCTGCACAAACCGTCAAATTTTGGGGAATATAAATATGTTGTTCAGCGCCGAACATCTTTTCTAGGGCAGGATGACTTAGTATCTCTGAGCCGCGATCCTCAGAGTTGTAAATTCGTTCATCTTTTTCAGATATGCTCAATACATAATCCGGCTGAAGGCGGATTAGATTTTCCAGAGACATTGGACCGATGGTTCTTTCGGTATCGCGTCCGAGATTCCTTGCCCCAGCAAGCTGGATTATATCATCCAGAATATGATTTTCGCCGACGACAATGCCACGCCTTTGATAGTTAATAATACTTGGTCTGTTCGTCATCTCTGAGGGTTGGGCCTCTCTTAGTTCCTTATCAAGTTTTGCCAGATAGGCTTTTGCTGCTTCAAGTCGGTTCAGTGCTTTCCCAAGCACAAGAATTTCATTACGCGCGGATTGATAGCTATTGGAGGCCTCAAGTTTCACAATTTTAATGCCGAGCTTATACATTAATGCGTCGTTTGGCGGCGGTGAATAATTGTTAATGATAATAATGTCCGGATGTTGTTGCAGGATGTCTGACAGGCGACCAGATGAAATTGGAAAATTTGAAGCTTCTTCAACAAAAGCTGAGAGTGTAGGGTCCGAGGATTGCTGTGTAAGACTTAAAATCTGCTCGGACTTTGCAAAGGCTATCAGATAAGCATCCGCGCAAAGATTCAGACTGGCAACACGGGGCATGTAGGTTTCATTGTTTTTCAATTCTTCTGTTATGCCGGTGTTGCTGGAAAAAACAATCATCACAGCCAATAAGCCAATTAGAATTTTGCGTTTTAGTTTTGCCATGTGTTTTTTGTTGGCATTTCCATAATCGAAAGTCCAGCATGAAGTCACATAAGTGCTTTTAAACTTGAAGAGAAAATTAGAGACGATTAGGGTCACAACATGCAGCGCAAAGATTCCAGAAACATGATTATTCTTATCGGCATATTATTGCTGGTTGGATTTGCGTCCTTAATGGTTGGGAGTGGGTTTATTTCCCCAATGGATATGGTGCGGTGGCTTTTCTATCGAGATGGTGGCAATGAAGAATATCTAAACGCTTTGATATTATCGGAGATACGTGCGCCACGACTTGTGCTGGCTGTGCTCATAGGTTTTGCTTTGGGGTTAAGCGGTGCAGCCGTACAGGGGCTTTTGCAAAATGGTCTCGCGGAGCCGTCTATATTAGGTGCCGCGAATAGCGCAGCATTAGGCGCGGTGCTAGCGATTTACATAGGTTTGACGGGAACTCTCTCATTTGCTGTGCCATTAATGGCGAGTGCCGGCGCATTAGTGTCTGTTATTTTGCTATTTACTCTCGCGGGACAGCGCGGTGATACATTGCGCCTAATATTAGCCGGATTTGCGATTAGTGCTTTTGCAGGGTCAGGTATTTCTCTTACTCTTAATCTATCAGATAATTATTTTGCTGCGCTTGAAATCACTTATTGGCTTCTTGGGTCACTGGAAAACCGGTCATGGAGTCATGTTGGGCTAGCTCTACCCTTAATTTTTGTCGGGTGTGGTCTGATGCTTTTAGGCGGGAAAAAACTTGATGCACTAATTTTAGGTGAAGATACAGCCTTTAGCCTTGGCGCGAATATTTTTAAGATTAGGGGTCAACTTGCTGTTGGTATGGCGTTGGCAATTGGAGGGGCCGTGGCTGTTGCCGGTGTCATAGGATTTGTTGGGCTGGTTGCGCCGCATATTATGCGCCCGTTTTTTGGGTATATGCCGTCCCGTGCGCTTCTGCCATCTGCGATTTTTGGATCAATCCTGCTCGTTGCTGCCGATTTGCTGATACGACTTTTACCGACAATGACAGAATTAAAACTTGGCGTGGTGACGGCATTATTGGGTGTGCCGTTTTTCATCTATTTGCTTTTGAGAGGGCGCGGCCTCGCCAGATTAGCTTAACTAAGGCCTATATTCCTTAGCTAATTTCTCAAAACTTGACCGATTTTTTCAATCAGGGTATGACGATTAGGCATATTTGGTGCCCCGTGAAGGGGGTAAAAGGGAATACAGTAAGGTTGTTATTACCAACTCTGTAGCTGCTCCCGCAACTGTAGGCGAGAAGTGTTTGTCATATGCCACCCGGAAGGGGAAGGCGACAAAACATGCTGATACGCAAGCCAGGAAACCTGCCATATATGGTCGTTACTTTCTACAGGCGGGATGCACTGTGGAGGACGGTATTTCCGTTACAGACGACGAATAATAGCGCCGGAATTATCCGGCAAATTCTGTATGGAGATTATTATGCTACCTTTACGTAGTTACCTGTTTTTAATTTGTTTGTTACCCTGCTTTTTTGTTTTAGTTTTATCTCGCGTAGCCCATGCTGATGCGGTTGACGAAATTGTAGTTTCTGCAACCGGTATACCAACCAATGTGGATCAAATCGGGGCATCTATTTCAGTGCTGGATGAGGAAGACTTTCTGAATTATCAGGAACGTCATTTGCAAAATGTCTTGCAACGAGTCAGCGGTGTGAGCAGTTATTCATCTGGTGGTCCAGGTACAAGTTCGAATGTCTTTTTACGCGGGTTAACCGGAAAATATTCGGTGGTACAACTTGATGGTATTCAATTAAACAGCCCCGTCAGCCAGCAAGCTGAATGGGCACATATTACGACATTGGGAATCGAGCGTATCGAAGTATTGCGCGGATCGCATGGTGTGCTTTACGGCAGTGAAGCTGTTGGCGGTGTTGTTAGCATGTTTTCAGCTTATGGTGGCCCAACGCGGCAGAGCCTGTCTTTAGAGGCTGGGAGTTATGACAGTTATAGTGCTTCAGGTTTTGCGGCAGGAAGCCTTTCCAATTTGGATTATGGCGTTGCTCTTAATTTTTCAGAAAGCGACGGGTTTTCTTCGGCTGATGAAGATGACGGTAATACAGAAGATGACGGCTATGAATATATGTCGGCTGTCGGGCGGTTTGGGCTGGCGCTCTCTGACAATGTGGAACTTAATTTATCTGTCCGCTATGTCGATAGTGATGTGAACCATGATGATTATGTGCCAGTCGATTCTAATGACACGACTGCCTTTGAAAGCGTTAATGCAAAACTTGGTATTGCCTATCAGGGCGATAATATTCGTCACGAAGTAAGCTTGGTGACCTCCAAGGATGAAAATATTTCCGTTTCGGCCTTTTCGACACTTTCGACTGAGGGCATACGCGAAATGTTTGTCTATCAGGGGCATTATGCGGTGAATGAAATGAACCAGTTTTTATTCGGTTTAGAAATGGAAACTGAGGAATATGATGACGGAACAGAGACATATGAAGCTAAAAACCAATCTGCTCATATTTTGTGGCAGACGATGCCAATGTCGGATTTATTTCTGACTTTTGCCGCTCGTATTGATGATCAGGAAGAATTTGGCAAACATGAAACGGGGCGCGCGACTATAATGAAAGAACTAACCCCGGCACTGAAGTTGCGGGCAACTTACGGAACAGGCTTCCGTTCGCCTAGCCTATATGAGCAGTTTGGGAAAAGTATTTTCTGTCAGGACGGTCTTTGTGGAAATGTTAATCTTGAACCCGAAGAAAGCGTTAGTGAAGATATCGGCATTATCTATGATAATGGAGATGGCATGTTTTTGTCGGCGAGTGTTTTTAAAATCACGCTTGATAACCTTATTGGCTATTCGAATGGTAAATATCTCCAACAACCTGGAAAAAGTACTTATGAGGGAGTGGAGATGACTGCTGACTTGGCTCTGGGTGATCGTGTTATTGTTGCCGCAAATTACACCTATCAGGACCCTAAACTTTCAAATGGTAGTCGTGAGATTAGACGCCCTCGGCACACACTCAATATGACCATTACAGCTAGCTTGAGTGAGAAACTCACTACTAATCTGTCGGTATTATCAGTGCGTGATGTCATTGATACTAATTTTAATGCTTTTCCGTCTACGCAGGTGGACCTAGAAGATTACAATCTCGTTGATTTTGGCGCACATTATCAAATCAACGCCTATTCAAAAATTCAGGGTAAGGTTTCTAACTTGCTCGATGAGGATTATCAGACGGCTTATGGCTTTGGTTCATCAGACAGGTCATTTAATGTTGGCTTGCGTTTTGACTTTTAGATGCTAACAGGAAGGAGGCGTTTTTGAGAATTGTTTCCCTACTTCCGAGCGCAACCGAATTGGTTTGTGCTTTGGGGTTTCAGCAGAATCTTGTGGGCCGGTCTCATGAATGTGACTGGCCGCTTGGTCTGAATGATCTTCCGATTTTGACCCAGCCAAAAATGAATCCTATGGATCAAGCGGCTAAGATTGATGCAGATGTGCGTCGTCTTGTCGAGCAGGGTGTATCTGTTTATCGGTTAGATGCTGATAAGCTTGCTGAGTTAGCACCTGATGTGATTGTTACCCAGTCGCAATGTGAGCTATGTGCCGTTAGTCTTGATGAGGTGGAAACAGCTTTGCATGACTGGATGGGGTCACATAATACACCACCGAATCTAGTATCGCTTGAGCCAATGACCCTAGATGATGTGATGACGGATATACATAACTTGTCAAAAGCTCTGTCAAGTGAAGCGCGAGGGGAGGCACTTGTCCGGGAGATGAGGTCAGGGTTTGCAAATCTTGCTGAAGCGGTCTCAGGTCAGGCAAGAAAATCTGTATTCTTTATGGAATGGACGGCTCCGCTTATGGGGGCCGGTAACTGGATGCCGGAAATTATTTCTTATGGTGGCGGTGATGTTGTGCTGGGTGAAAGTGGGCTTCATTCGCCAACTGTGATGTGGGAAGATATTCATGCTGCTGATCCTGATGTGATTATTGTGGGGCCTTGTGGATTTGATATAGGGCGCGCACGCGATGAACTCAGCACTTTAACACATGGCGCTTCGTGGCAGTCTTTAAGGGCGGTGCAGGACGGCGAAGTCTATATAGTTAATGGTAATCACTTTTATAACCGCCCAGGCCCGCGCCTTTTGGAATCGGCGCAGATTATTGGTGAGATTTTAAACCCTACTTGTGTGCCTAAAATTGATAATCCTGAAAGATGGCAGAAATGGTAGCGGTTAAGACTAACAAGACTGTCGATGTTTTAGATTTATGTCATCGCTATGAAGGCATTGGCGATGTAATGCAAAAAACTCTCAGTAACGTTTCCCTCAGCTTGGAGGCGGGAGAGATTGTAAGTCTCATTGGCCCGAATGGAGCAGGCAAAACCACATTGCTTAAATGTCTTGCAGGCTTATTGACCCCCAAAACAGGGCAGATTTTATATGATGGGTGTGCGGATATTTTGTCTGACCCTATTAGGCGTGCCAGAATGATTGCCTATTTACCTCAATTTCAAGCAGTATATTGGCCGGTTTTGGCGCGAGATATTGTTGCGCTTGGACGATTACCGCATGGAGAGAGTTTCCATACGCGTCATATTGATGATGCAAAAATATACGAGGTGATGGAGCGTTGCGGCGCAGAGGCCTATGCGGAGAAATCTGTCTTATCTTTGTCAGGTGGAGAGCAGGCTATGATTTTAATGGCGCGTTTGCTTGCGACTGATGCAGATATTTTGCTGGTGGATGAGCCGTTTACATCGCTTGATCCTGAGCGCCAATTGAAGCTTTCTGCGCTTCTGCAAGAAGAAGCGCTTAAAGGCAAGCTTGTCGTTACCATTGTTCATGACCTTACTCTTGCAGCACGGTTAAGTGACAGGCTCGTCTTAATGAGTGAAGGTAAAGTTGTGGCTATGGGAAGTCCGGAAGCGGTTTTATCTCAGAAGAACTTATCATCTGTGTTTAATGTAGATGCAGAATTTGGCAGGACAGACAAAGGGCCTTATATTATCCCTTCAAACAAAGTCACCGGAGAAGAAAAAAATGTTGCAGGTTGAGGCTGTCACTAAGACTTTTGATAATCTGGTCGCATTGGACAAGGTTGATTTATCATTAAAGCAAGGGCGGTCCCTTGCACTTATCGGACCGGCGGCCGCTGGTAAGTCTGTGCTTTTAAAATGTTTGGTCGGTCTTTATGCCCCTTCAGAAGGTGTCATTAAAATTGACGGTCAAGAGGTTGGGCCAGCAGCACAAAGACCCAAAGAGTTGAGCCATCGTATTGGCATGTTGTTTCAGCAAAATGCTCTTTTTGACAGTTTATCCGTTTGGGAAAACATAGCCTTTAGACTTATGGCAGATGGTATGGGGCGCCGGGCGGCACGGGCGCGGGCAGAAGACTTATTGCCTAAAGTAGGCCTTCCCCAAGAAAACGCTATTTTGACGCCTGCAGATTTATCTGGGGGTATGCAAAAAAGAGTAGGGCTTGCACGGGCAATTGCGACAGACCCTGATATTTTATTACTCGACAATCCTACCGCCGGACTTGATCCGATTTTGGCAGCAAAAATTGATCGAATGATAAAAGGCCTTGTTGATAAAAGAGGGGCGACTGTGATTTCCGTTATCGGAAATATGGTTAATATTCATGATGCGTATGATGAGATTGCAGTCTTGCATGAGGGATGTATGCGCTGGCATGGTAATTCTGAAGCGGCGCGGAAAGATCAAAATCCGTGGCTAAGACAGTTGCTTGAGGGGCGAAGAGAAGGCCCTATTGAAACAATCCAGTCGGATATTCGTATCCGGGAAGCAGTTTGAGGTGTATGATGGTGTTTAATTTAATGAGAAAAAAAGCTGAATTACCAAGCTCGGATGAGGCATTGCCCGGTCGTGATATGGCATTGAATGTGTCGGGTAAGCATTTTATTTTCGATACGCCCTTGATGTCACCTTGGCCGGATGGGGTAGAATTTGCCCTGTTCGGTATGGGCTGTTTTTGGGGCGCAGAACGAAAGTTTTGGGAAGGTGCAGATGTATTCTCTACACAGGTAGGTTATGCGGCGGGTCTAACCCCTAACCCTACATATGAAGAGGTTTGCTCAGGTTTGACGGGTCATAATGAGGTGGTCAGAGTTGTGTTTACCCCTGATGCGGTCAACTTTGAGACGTTGTTACAAATCTTCTGGGAAAATCACGATCCGACACAGGGTATGGCTCAAGGTAATGATTTTGGAACGCAATATCGTTCAGGCATTTATACATTCTCTGAGGCACAAAAAAATGTGGCGCTGAAGTCTAAATCTCAGTTTGAAGAAAAACTCCAACAAGCTGGTTACGGACCCATCACAACGGAAATTATTGATGCGCCCGAATTTTATTATGCTGAAGATTATCACCAGCAATATTTAGGTAAAAACCCTAACGGTTATTGCGGGCTTGGCGGTACGGGTGTTGCTTGTCCTATCGGAGTATCAAGTTAACTTGAGAACCCTAACCAACCCCGGCACGGAGTAAATCATGCAAGTGGACAAAACCAATCGGTTTTGATGCTTCACAAATGAAGAGACTTTGAATTTTATTGTCATTCATCACGGCGAGCGCTTCAGCAGCAAGCATAGTATCTGAAACTGTTTTTGGGTTTTCAGTCATTATATTAGCTGCGGTTTTGTCCAGTAAATGCGTTCCCATGTGACGCCGCAAGTCACCATCTGTAATAATGCCGGTGAGCTCGCCTTTTGAGTTAGTAACACCCAAGCACCCAAAGCCCTTGCCGGTCATAATCATTAATGCTTCAGACATCAGAATAGAACCTTCGCAAAGAGGCCGCTTATCATTCTTATGCATAATGTCGTTCAAAATCATCAGTCCTGAGCCAAGTTTGCCGCCTGGGTGGAAACTCTTGAAATCCATATTGGTGAAGCCGCGACGTTGGAGCAACGCTACCGCCAATGCATCTCCCATAGCGAGTTGCATTGTTGTGGATGTGGTGGGAGCAAGTCCATAGGGGCAGGCTTCTTCAGCTTTAGGTAATGTAAGGCAGATACTTGCCGCCACGCCTAATGCACTATCCGTATTTGACGTAATGCCAATCAGCGGAATTTTAAAGCGTTTTACATAAGCGAGTAGATTTGCAAGTTCAGGAGTTTCCCCTGACCAGGAGAGACCTATCACGATATCTTGAGCTGTTATCATGCCTAAGTCGCCATGACTTGCTTCGCCGGGGTGGACAAATTGTGCCGGAGTACCTGTTGAGGCAAGGGTTGCAGCAATTTTACGACCTATATGTCCACTTTTGCCCATGCCGGATATGATAATTCGCCCGTCCACCCCCGCCAGCATTTCAACAGAGGTAACAAAATCATTCGAAAGACTGGATTTAAGTTTTGCAAGACCTGCAATCTCGGCATCGAGTGTGCGTGATGCCGACTCCAGTGGGTCGATTGGCTTTATCTTGGCACTATCTTCACGTGTCATTTAAATATTGTCCTGTTTTGCTCTTGCAGGCCATCAACAAGTTCCGGGTCAAGTGCTGCATAAGCTAGATTGGCGGCAAGGAAGCCCACCTTGTTACCACAATCATAGCGTGTACCCTCAAATCTAAGCCCATGTAACGGGCATGTGCCGATGAGGTCAGCCATTGCGTCAGTGATTTGAATTTCACCACCTGCACCTGTTTTTCCTTTATCCAGTGTTTCCATAATCATAGGGTCAAGAATATAACGTCCAATTATGGCCAAATCGGATGGGGCGTCCTCCGGAGCTGGTTTTTCTACCATTCCTCTGATTTTTACAAGCTGCCCGTCATCTGTTTCCGGATCTAAAATCCCATAGCGGTAGGTCTGGTCTGTTGGGACGTTTTCCACAGCAACAAGATTTCCACCTGTCTTCTCATAAGCATCAACCATTTGCTTTAAACAGCCCGATGTATGTTGGACCATGTCATCGGGTAAAATAACGGCGAAGGGTTCATTTCCGACTGCTTCTTTTGCACACCATATGGCATGCCCAAGCCCGAGCGGTTTGTCTTGGGAAACTTCAGTAATTTTGGCATTATCCGGCAATCCAGCTTTTAATAATTCGAGCTCTTCAGTCTTATTCCGCTCTTGGAGCATTGCCTCATAGGCAGGTGAGGACTGAAAATGGCTAATGATGGAAGGTTTGTCGGGTGAGGTCACAAATATAAATTCAGTAATTCCTGCTTCAGTTGCCTCCTCAACACTCCATTGAATGAGCGGTTTGCTGAAAACCGGGAGCATCTCTTTAGGGACGGCTTTAGTGGCTGGCAAAAACCTCGTACCCATACCAGCGACTGGGAAAATAACTTTCCTGATTTTCTGACTCATTAGTTTAAACCTCGATAAATAGTTTTAACTGCCAAAGAACTCGTTTAGCATAACTTAAAAGAAGGGATTCTAACAAAAATGTCCATGCGCCATATCAATTTCACACTCAGCCTTTTAGTTGGTTTTATTTTAATCAATATGTCACCTCTGACAATCGCCTCGCCTGTTTCTGGCTTTGATAAATGGTTGTCAGATGTGAAGGTTTCAGCTCAAGCGGAAGGGCTGTCCGAGGCGACACTTAATAATCTGGTCGGGCTGACTATGGATCACGATATCCTCGCTCTTGCAGCGCGGCAACCAGAATATGTAAAACCTGCATGGGATTATCTCGATACAATGGTATCAGATACGCGTCTTAATAAGGGCAAATCTATGCTTGCCTCTAATCAAGCGATTTTTGACCGGCTTGAACAAACCTATGGTGTTAACAGATTTTTGCTGACAGCTATCTGGGGCATGGAAACCAACTATGGTGGGTATCAAGGTAAAAAGCATGTTCTTAGAGCCTTAGCGACCCTTGGCTATGATGGGGGGCGGCGTAAGGCATTTGGCCGAAAACAACTGATAGCTGCGCTGAAGATTTTAGAGGCCGGTGATATTCCGGCAGATAAAATGTATGGCTCATGGGCGGGAGCAATGGGGCAAACACAATTTATCCCAACCACTTATTTGGGTTATGCAGTTGATGCGACAGGCGACGGCAAACGCGACATCTGGAACAGCCGAGAAGATGCGCTGGGTTCAGCCGCCAACTATCTGAAAGTCTCTGGATGGCGGGATGAAATTAGATGGGGATATGAGGTCGCTCTGCCGGAGGGATTTGATTTTGCTCAGGCAGATTTGGCTCATCAAAAGACATTGAAGCAATGGCTGAGGCTCGGGGTTCGTGGTGTCAAAAAGCAGGTGCCAAAAAATAATGAAAAAGCGGCACTTTATTTGCCAGCTGGGTATTCCGGTCCAGCATTTCTGGTGACCGATAATTTCCGTGCGATTTTACGCTACAACACCGCACCATTTTATGCCCTGGCAATTGGTATTCTATCCGACAAACTGGGTGAAGGAGAAGGGGTTAGAACAGCCTGGCCAAAATCCGAGCGCCCTTTACATCCGTCTGAATTGCGTGAGTTGCAATCTTTACTGACAACTGCTGGATATCCAACGGGTAAGCCAGACGGTATGATGGGACAGAAAACACGCGACGCTATTCGTGCTTATCAAAAAAAGTGCGAGCTTCAACCAGACGGGTATGCTACCCCGGCATTGCTGAATAGACTTAAATAGACTGCCTGTTACCTAGGGAGTGCTGACTCGCCCATCAGGAACATATCAACTTCTCTGGCGCATTGGCGGCCTTCTCGGATCGCCCAGACCACCAGTGACTGACCTCGGCGCATATCACCACAAGCAAACACTTTCTTTTGGGTGCTGGTATAGCTTTCAGTATCTGCAGCGACATTGCCCCTTTTATCGAGATCAACGCCAAGTTGTTCCAATAAGCCCAAGTGGATTGGGTGGACAAAACCCATAGCAAGCAAAACCAAATCGGCTTTGATTTCAAATTCGCTATCCGGTTCTGGCTGGAAGTTAGTGTCAACACGCGCACATTTAAGAGCTGAAACCTTGCCGTCACTCCCGACCAGTTCATTTGTTGTAACCGAGAAGTCCCGCAAAGCGCCTTCTTCTTGAGAGCTGGAGGTGCGAAGCTTGAGTGGCCAGTTTGGCCAAGTCATACCCTTGTCTTCTTTTTCAGGAGGCATAGGCATAATTTCAAGTTGTGTAACTGAAAGCGCACCCTGTCGGAAACTCGTTCCGATACAATCTGAACCGGTATCACCACCCCCAATTACAACAACATGCTTGTCAGTTGCCATAATAGGTTCAATATCACCAATTGGCTCCTGTCCAACGCGGCGGTTTTGTTGGGGTAAAAAGTCCATCGCATAGTGAACGCCATCAAGCTCACGGCCCGGGACAGGCAAGTCACGCGGCGACTCTGAGCCACCTGCAAGTACAACAGCATCATGTTTTGCATGAAGTTCGTCGCCGGTAATATCAACACCGACATGTGTGTTCAAATGGAAGGTGACACCTTCAGCTTCCAATTGCTCGACACGGCGATCGATGAGATGTTTTTCCATTTTAAAATCAGGAATGCCATAGCGAAGAAGACCGCCAGCTTTAGCATTTTTTTCATAAAGATGAACGTCATGACCGGCGCGGGCAAGCTGCTGGGATGCGGCAAGTCCTGCAGGGCCTGAGCCAATAACCGCAACAGACTTTCCTGTCTTGGCTTCAGATACAAATGGTTTAATCCAGTCTTCTTCCCAGCCCTTGTCGATGATGGCACATTCAATGGATTTAATAGTTACTGGCTCATCAATAAGGTTAAGCGTACAACTTGCTTCGCATGGTGCTGGGCAGATGCGTCCCGTAAATTCTGGGAAGTTATTCGTGGAGTGCAGGTTTTGAAGTGCTTCCTGCCATTTTCCATTATAAGTTAAATCATTCCAATCAGGAATTTGGTTGTTCACCGGACAGCCATTATGACAATAGGGAACACCGCAATCCATGCAGCGAGAAGCCTGCTTTTTCAGCTCATCAGCTTCCAATGGCACAACGAATTCACGGAAATGCTGAACCCGTTCCTCAGGGTCAACATAGCTTCGGTCATGTCTATTATATTCGAGAAAACCCGTTGGCTTACCCATATCTTACTCTCCCGGCAGTGTGGACTCATTGTCCGTTGATTCAACTTCAAGTTCTTTTAAGGCACGACGATATTCTGACGGCATGACTTTAACAAATTTTGGTAGCCAGTTGTCCCAATCCGCAAGAATGGTTTTTGCCTTTGCGGAATTGGTATAACGGGCATGGTTTTCAAGTAACTTGTAAAGCCTTTCAGCATCATTACCTGACATATTATCACTTAAATCTGACAGATCATTTGTCATGATTGAGTCAATGTTCTCAAGCTCAACCATCGACATATTACATTTTGCTTCAAACGCGTCATTTTCGTTTAAGACATAAGCAATGCCGCCTGACATACCAGCTGCAAAGTTACGCCCTGTCTCGCCAAGCACAACTACACATCCGCCTGTCATATATTCGCAGCAATGATCGCCTGAACCTTCAACAACGGCAAATGCACCTGAATTTCTTACCGCAAAGCGTTCACCAGCGACCCCCCGAAAATAACATTCACCGCTAATCGCCCCGTAAAGTACGGTGTTACCGACAATGATACTTTTTTCAGGTGTAATGCCGCTTTCTTCGGGTGGGTAAATCGCAATTCGGCCCCCCGACAAGCCTTTGCCGACATAGTCATTAGCTTCGCCGACCAGTTCGAAAGAAACGCCACGAGCCAGAAATGCGCCGAAGCTTTGTCCAGCAGTCCCCCTGAGGCGCACAGAGATAGAGTCTTCTGCTAAACCTTTATGGCCATATTTCTTTGCGACTTCGCCTGAAAGCATGGCGCCAGCAGTTCTATCAATATTCGTAATCGGTGTTTCGATAGTAACCGGTTTTTTATTTTCAAGAGCATCCTGCGCTTGAGAAATTAGCTTGCGGTCAAGAATGTCAACGATTGGGTGTTCTTGTTTTTGACTGCGATAAACGGCTTCACCACGACTGTCGATTTTTGCGAACAGCTTGCTGAAATCAAGCCCTTTAGCTTTCCAGTGAGCTATGGCTTCATCCGTATCAAGCATGTCGGTCTGACCGATAAGTTCGTTCAAAGAGCGTACACCCATTTCAGCCATGATTTCACGCACTTCTTCGGCAACGAAGAAGAAATAATTAATGACATGCTCAGGTGTGCCAGTGAAGCGTTTCCTCAAGGTTTCATCTTGAGTGGCAATGCCGACAGGGCAGGTATTAAGATGGCACTTGCGCATCATGATACAACCAGATGCAATCAGCGGAGCCGTTGCAAAGCCAAATTCATCGGCACCCAGTAGAGCCCCAATTACAACATCACGACCTGTGCGGAGACCGCCGTCAACTTGAACGGAAATTCTGGTTCTTAATCGGTTCAGTACAAGTGTCTGGTGTGTTTCGGCAAGACCGATTTCCCAAGGACTACCCGCATGCTTAATGGAGGTCAGCGGGCTTGCACCTGTGCCGCCTTCAAACCCTGAAATGGTGATATGGTCTGCGCGGGCTTTCGACACCCCAGCTGCCACGGTTCCAACCCCAACCTCGGAGACAAGCTTTACTGAAATATCTGCAGCGCTATTGGCGTTTTTAAGGTCAAAGATAAGCTGTGCAAGATCTTCGATAGAGTAAATATCGTGGTGTGGGGGTGGGGAGATAAGGCCAACACCGGGAGTTGAATGGCGAACAGCAGCGATACGACGGTCAACTTTGTGACCGGGGAGCTGACCGCCTTCACCAGGTTTTGCACCCTGTGCCATCTTGATTTGGATCATATCTGAATTCACCAGATATTCGGTTGTCACACCGAAGCGCCCTGAGGCAACCTGTTTAATGGCTGAACGCATACTGTCGCCATTTTCAAGAGGTGTAAATCGTTGGGACTCCTCGCCGCCTTCCCCAGTATTGGATTTACCGCCAATACGGTTCATCGCTACGGCAAGAGTTTGGTGAGCTTCTGGGCTAATAGAACCAAAAGACATGGCACCTGTCGCAAAGCGCTTCACGATTTCTGAGGCCGGTTCAACATCATCTATAGAAATTTCCTGACGGCTATTTTCTGCAGCTTTTTTAAGTTTGAACAAGCCGCGCAAAGTTAACAACTTCTCGTTCTGTACGTTTACCTTATCGGCATATTCCTTATATGTTTTGAGGTCATCACTCCTTACAGCATGTTGCAATGTGCTGACTGTGTCGGCATTCCACATATGATCTTCGCCGCGTGTGCGAACAGCATATTCACCGCCAACCTCTAGGCTACTGCGCAGAATTGCTTTATCACCAAAGGCGTCGGTATGACGCTGCACAGTTTCGAGCGCAACTTCTTCAAGGCCAATGCCTTCAATTGTTGTAGCTGTGCCACGGAAGTAAGAGTCCACAAATTTGCCGGAAAGTCCTATGGCATCAAATATCTGTGCGCCGCAATAGGATTGGTAGGTTGAGATACCCATTTTGGACATCACTTTGCGGATACCTTTACTCATGGCTTTTATATAGCGCTGTGCAATTTCGTCGGATTTTAAATCTCTCGTCTCTTCATTCTCTAGGCACATTTGCTCAAGTGTTTCAAAAGCTAGGTAAGGATTAACAGCTTCTGCACCATAACCTGCGAGACAGCATATGTGGTGGACTTCGCGGGCTTCACCAGTTTCAACAACCAGACCAGTCGACGTACGAAGGCCTTTGCTGATTAGATGATGGTGAACGGCTGAGGTTGCGAGCAATGCCGGGATAGCGACTTTATCGGCGGACAAATTCCGGTCGGAAAGAATAATAATATTCTCGTGATTTTGAGTAATAGCAATCTCAGCTTCTTCACAAAGCGCGGCAAGTCTTTGAGACATGCCGTCTGCGCCTTGGTCGGCAGGCCAGCAGATATCAAGTGTTTTTGCATGAAAGTTATTATCTTCAATATCACTGATGGTTCTGATTTTCTCTAAATCTGCATTTGTAAGAACGGGCTGGTCAACCTCAAGCCGCTTTTGCTTGGCGGTATCTTCCAGTTCAAGCAAATTTGGTCGTGGGCCGATAAAGGAGACCAATGACATAACCAATTCTTCACGAATAGGATCAATCGGTGGATTGGTTACTTGAGCAAATAGCTGCTTAAAGTAGGTGAAAAGAAGCTTGGATTTATCAGAAAGAGCGGAAATGGGCGTATCGGTTCCCATTGACCCAATCGCTTCTTCGCTTCTTTCGACCATTGGCGAGAGTAAGAATTTAAGATCTTCCTGCGTGTAGCCAAATGCTTGTTGTAAATCAAGAACCGTTGCATGTAAGCTGACATGGGTTGGTGCTGAACTTTCAGGCAATTCTGACAATTTGATTTGTGCCTGATTGAGCCATTCTTGATAGGGCTGAGCAGAGGCAAGGTCTGCTTTAATTTCATCGTCTTCGATGATACGACCTTGTTCGAGGTCAATAAGAAGCATTTTACCAGGCTGGAGGCGCCATTTCTCGATGATTTTGTCCTCCGGTGCAGGAAGTACACCCATCTCAGATGCCATCATAACGCGGTCATCAGAAGTCACATAATATCTGGCAGGGCGCAGGCCGTTACGGTCAAGCGTCGCACCAATCTGGCGACCATTGGTAAAGGCAACCGCCGCAGGGCCATCCCATGGCTCCATTAAAGCGGCGTTATACTCGTAAAAGGCGCGTCTTTTGGCATCCAAGAGAGGGTTACCTGACCAAGCCTCTGGTATAAGCATCATCATAGCATGTGGGAGTGAATAACCACTTTGAACCATCAGTTCTAAAGCATTGTCAAAAGAAGCAGAGTCGGATTGGCCTTCTTCTATTAGCGGCCAAAGTTTTTTGAGATCCTCACCAAAAAGTTCAGATTTGAGAGCTTCGTGGCGCGCTGCCATCCAATTGACATTACCGCGTACAGTATTGATTTCACCATTATGACAAATCATTCTGAAAGGCTGTGCTAGGCTCCAAGTTGGAAACGTATTGGTTGAAAAGCGTTGGTGAACAAGCGCCATAGCGGAAACCATATCTTTATCTTGTAGGTCAAGATAATAAGGCCCTAGCTGGCTTGAAAGCAGCAGGCCTTTGTAAAGAACAGTCCGAGAGTTCATCGACGGGATATAGAAAAATCCGTCTATATCGGGGTTAGCAAGTTTTTTTACTTCAATTTCGACTCGGCGACGTATAACGAACAAATCACGGTCAAATTTGTCTCTTTTATCGGTGTCTTGAGCGTTACCAATCAAAAGTTGACGGGAGTGAGGCTCTGATGGATAAATTGATTCTCCGAGATCGCTATTGTCTACAGGCACATCGCGCCAGCCTAAAACAGTGTGGCCTTCTTCAGCAACAATCTTTTCAGCAATTTTTTGGACTTGAATGCGGTTCTCAGTTTCTGGTGGCAAAAAAAAGAATCCAACGGCATAGCTACCCTCTTCGGGTAAACTAAATCCTGCTTCATCACATCTTTTGCGGAAAAACGCATCGGGTGTTTGAATGAGAATACCGACGCCATCCCCAGCTTTTGGGTCGGCGCCAACAGCTCCCCTATGTTCAAGATTATCAAGGATTTTTAAACCATCAGCAATGATATCATGAGACTTACGGTTCTTGATGTCAGCTACAAAGCCAATTCCACATGCATCATGTTCATAACGAGGATTGTATAGACCGAGAGGTTCAGGCAGGCCTGAGGTCTTTTCATTTTTAAACGTTGTCTTATTATCAGAAAGATAACTGCTTTTTTTGCTATCCATTAATTCAACTCTCGTTTCACATTCTAGCTTTGAGTATTTAAAGGAATCAAATACTCAGGTTGGGTTTCTGACATCAGAGCGGAGTTAAATTATACCGCTTAATGATAAGTATTCAAAAAGCATGTTCTTAAAACATACAGTCCAGAAATTGCCAATATGCCTACACCCCGTACACCATAATTCTACGAGATGAGACTTAAATAGGTTCACTATTGATAATGTAAATATGCCACTTGTGGGGAAAACTGACAAGTAAATATGTCAGCTTTATTGACCTATATTATTCTTAATAAATTCAATCTATTACAATTTTATTCTTATTTTTGGGTTATGTAGCGCTCAATGGTCGCACGAGATAACGTTTTTGTGAAAACAAGTCATGAAATCGTCATGTGAAGATACCGGTAACAAGATTATATTAACCTAGAAGGATTAAAATTATTATGCAGATGCAACCGGCTTTATTTCTGTCATAAATCGGAATTCGCCTTCCTTTTTAAAGCATTGAGCAATGTTTACAGGATTTTGAGCTAAAAAGGTCCAGAGGTATGTTGCTTGCTTTCAATATTCAGGGCTTTCTTGAAGCCCGCGCACAGGTGAATAGCCATTCGCGCATCTGGAGCAAGCCGGCCGATCTGCTGTGACACTTGTACCAGAACTGGGTAAAGCGCAACTTGGAAAATTCTAACTTATATTCTCGTTGATAAAAGAGGTGATTTTTTTGACAGCTTCCTTTGATTCTGGAACAAAATCCCCTCCAAGCTGGAAAACATGGGGCATATTTTCATAAATTTCCAATGTGCAATCATTACCAGCCTCGATAGCTTTCTCGGCAAATGAACATGCATCATCCCAGAGGATTTCGTCAGTCCCAACCTGAATAAGTAAAGGCGGTAAATTTTGCAAATCTCCAAAAAGCGGAGAAACAAGTGGGTGAGTTGCAGGTGTATCGCCATGATATAACGCTGCTGTCTCAGTTAGTTTAGAACCATCAAGCATATCGTCAATATAATTACGAAGTCGAATAGATGCGCCGCTACCAGTTAAATCTGTCCATGGTGACATTGTGACAGCACAGGCTGGTAAGGGTTTGCCGGCTTCTTTTAGTTTCAATAATAAAGTGAGGGTCAGGCATCCACCAGCACTATCGCCAGCTACTGCAATGTTCTCTGGCGCATAGCCATTTTGTAAAAGCCAGTCATAGGCTTGTTCCGCGTCTTCAAGCGCGGCGGGAAATTTGTGTTTTGGTGCCAGTCGGTAATCAATTGAAAGCGCTCGAAATGAACCGGATTTAGTAATGTTTTTAACTAGACCACGATGAGATTTGGGACTTCCTAACAGAAATGCGCCGCCATGCAAATAAAGCAGGGCACCTTTGGCGTCAGAGTCACCTAGCCATTCTGCGTAAATATGGTCAATCATGATTTTTTCGTCGGCTTTTGGAATAATCCGCGAGAGTAAGCGGCTTATTGGACCCTCCCCACGGGAAGCAATTTTAAGACCCTCAACGCCACCGGCATTCACGAGCATTGGTTTGATAATATGCCTGAAAATCCTTTTCAATATTCGCGCCTGAATACTTATTTTTTTCATTTTATGACCATAACTCCTGAGGCTCTACAAACCTACAACCGCAGATGTCATAACATAAAGGTATAGGTTCATACATAGTCATCGGTCATGCCTTTTTTTATTTTGTCAGCAAATGAGGTTTTAAAGATTGCTAATAAAGACCCAAATAACACCTAATGGTGCGATAAAGCGGGACAGCCACAGCCAAATCGTGTGCATCCAAGCAGTTCCGCCAAAATGTTCACGTGAGGTTTTTGCAGGTACAATCCACCCCGCAAAAGCTACAATTAGTAAGCCGCCCAGTGGCATTAGAATATTGGATGTCACATAATCCTTAGCATCAAATAATGTTTTGTCAGCAAAGACACCATTGTCGGAAAGTCTGAAATCATTCAAAATATTGAAGGAAAATATGGTTGTTAGGCCAATAATAAAAGATACCAGCAAGACACCGGAAGTGGTTTTGACGCGTGATGTCCCCAGTTTGTCACTTACAAAACGAACAATGACTTCTGTGAGGGCGAGATTTGAGGTGAGTGCAGCAAACACAACGAGCAAGAAAAACAAAGAGGCAAAGAAACTGCCTCCTGCCATATCAGAAAATGCTAATGGCAGAGTTACAAATATAAGTCCTGGGCCTTGTGCAGGTTCTAATGCTTGCCCGAATACGATTGCGAAAATGCCGATGCCGGCAAGTAAGGCAATAATTGTATCGGCAATGCCTATGGTAATAGCGGCTTTCCCAATGCTGATATTATGGCTCAGATACGACCCGTAGGTTATCAGCATGGCAGCGCCAACACCCACGGAGAAAAATCCGTGCCCGACAGCCGAGAGAATGACGTCAGGAGTTATGCTTGAAAAATCAGGAGTAAACAAAAAGTTGATTGCAGCGACAATATCTCCCTCTATTGCACCATAAATAACAACCATCACAAGCATTAGAAATAAAACAGGCATTAAAAAGAGATTTGCTTTTTCAAGCCCAGAGCGAATATCGCGTGCGACTACGAAGCCTGTCAGCATTAAGAATGAAACCTGCCAGAAAATCATTTTAGCTGGATTAGCGAGAAGGTTGTTAAATTCAGCAGCGGCTTGGTCAGCATTAAATCCAGAAAACCCACCCATGAGGGACTTACCGAGATAGGCCAAGACCCAGCCAGAGATAACTGGATAAAAAGTGAGCAACATAAAGCTTGCAAGAACGGCTATCAGACCGGCAATGCCAAAAAGTGACGGGTTCTTAGTATCGCGCGCAAGATAAATGACGGAGTCGACTGCATTTCGCCGCGCCATTCGGCCTGTAACGAGTTCTGCAGCGGCAACTGGAATTGCGATAAGGAAAATAGTAACCAGATATATCAGCACAAATGCGCCACCGCCTTGTGTGCCAGCCATATAGGGGAATTTCCAAATATTCCCGAGGCCGATGGCGGCCCCGACACAGGCTAGCAGAAATCCGATATGTGATGACCAGGACATATTTTCTGTGCCGTTTGCATGTATGTTTTCTGACATTGATTTCCCCTTCAAAACTTATTTAATAAATAGTAGTGTTTTGTTTAAATTAAAAGTTGTATCCAAGTGTTTAGTGTTGGGTATTGCAAGTACATGTATAGTAAAGTTTCAGACAGCCAGTTTCTTGAGGGTATAGATACCCCGATGCCTGCGGGCGCATGCTTCATGGTTTCTGTAGAGGAAGACGTTTCTATCCGCGTCGGGTTGTTCGAAAGTTTACGGGCAGAAGAGCAAACAAAAGGCACGATTGTTCTAGGTCACGGCTATGCTGAGTATATAGAAAAATATGCGGAGACCGTGTCAGATTTTCTAAATTTGGGATACAGAGTTGCCATAGTTGAATGGCGCAGTCATGGCTGCTCCGGTGGCCGTTCTGATATTCGCAGGGAAGTTCTGCATTTTAAAGATTTTGATAAAAACATTTCTGACTTGAATGTTGTTATGCGCGGATTTATCACGCAACGTTTTCCACCACCGTATTTTGGCGTGTCGCATAGTATGGGCGGACAGATTAGTCTCAGAACAACTGTGCTTCATAAGGGATTATTTGACGCGTTGGCGCTTTCCGCGCCAATGATTGGAGTTCAAGAACACCCGTTACAAATTTCATTACTTAAAGTTGTCACCAGCATCAATGAGTTATTTGGATTAGGGCATTGGCCGCTTGAGTCTGCTTTCACAGATCGCGCGACGGGCAGATCGAGTTGCAACCGCGTGACGATGGATGAAGGTCGTTTTGAAAGAAATGAGAGAATTGTTGACCGCCATCCGCATGTGAATATTGCTTTTAAAAGTCACAGCTGGTCTGTTGGAGCGGTGAATGCGATGCAGAAAACGCTTAAAAAGAACTTCTTGTCTCGTCTAAATATACCTGTATTTATTGGTATTGCAGAAGATGAAAGGCTCGTTTCTAACACAGCTACATATAAAGCAATTGCCTTATCAGATTATATTGAAGGGAAACTCTATCCCAACACTCGGCACGAGCTTTTGATGGAAACGGATGCCTCACGTCAGGCGTTTCTAAAAGATATAGACAATCACTTTATGAACGCTTCAAGCGTTTATTAGCCCGATAATTTGTGCGTGAAGATTGGCGTCGCCACAGGCGAGAACTTCGCCTCCCTCTATGGGGCTGTTACCTTGCCAGTCACTCACTTGTCCGCCGGCGGCTGAGATTATTGGAATGAGAGCTTGAATGTCGTAGGCCTGAAGCTCCTGTTCGATGACGACATCTAAATGACCGCCTGCAAGGAGCATATAATTATACCAGTCGCCGCCATATCTATTCAGACGTGTATGCGAACTAATATTTAACCAGAGGCTTTCTGCCGGTGTGTTCATAAAAAGATCTGAGTCTGTTGTTGCCAAAACGGCATCTTCAAGAGCTTGGCACGATCGTGTCACCAAGTTTTTTTTGTCTTTTCTTTCTAAGGTCAGGCTGGCTTCGCTGGCTTCTGATGTGTCATCAGACATCCAGCCAAAATAACGTTCTTTGATATAGGGCTGATCAGTGAGCCCCATCAAAGAGGTCAGGCTACCATCTTCGGCTATTTTTGAAAGCGCAATGAGTGTACCCCAGCTTGGCATGCCAGAGATATAAGCTCGCGTGCCATCGATGGGGTCTATAGTCCATTGATATCCAGTGCCGACTTTGAAGCCAAATTCTTCCCCCAAAATCGCATGATCCGGATATCGTGCTTCAATCATGCTTCTCAATTTTTGCTCAGTATCTTTGTCCGCCTTAGTGACCGGGTCGAAGCCAGATTGCAATTTTGAGGATATATCTAGCGGTTGACGAAACAATGGGATGGTGATTTCGGCGGCGGCATCTGCAAGCTCATTAGCAAATACGAATGCTGAGGCTTTGTTAATTTCTGGGCTAAGCTGTGTCATCATTCAGCCGCCTTGGGACGTTTTTTATGCGTCTTGTTTATCAGCGTAGAAACAAGATCGGAAAACAGATTTCTAATTTCGTCATTATTGCCCAATAAGTCATAGCTGGTTTCGTTCATATATAGCTTTCTATTTACTTCAAGTTGAAGAGTATGAAAGCCCTCTGATGGATTTCCATAATGCTCGGTAATATAACCACCTGCATAGGGTTTATTTTTTTCGACATAATATCCGGCGTCTGTCAGAAAATCGTAAACGACATCATAAATGTCGGCATCACAGCTTCTGCCGTGACGGTTTCCTAGGACGAAGTCAACACTACCGGATTTTCCGCCCTTATATTTTCTGACAGCATTCGATGGCATGGAGTGAACATCAAGCAAATAGGCTTTCCCCCAAAAATCGCGTGCTGTTTCAATCTGCTGTTTGAGGCATGTATGGAATGGAAAGTAAATTTTTTCGATACGTTGCTCTGCTTCTGAAAAGGCAAGTGGGCGGTCATAAATCTCAAGCCGCTCAGTGACGATTTTTGCGATGGTTCCCAAGCCAGCTAAAACGCGTGTTGAGTCTTTGTTTACATAATCAGGGAGCGGGTCACTGAACATTGAAGCGTCCAACTCATAAGGTTCCCGATTCAAATCAACATAAGCACGGGGATAGGTTGCCGAAAGTAGGCTTGCCCCTGCTTGGGGGACATCTGCGAGTAATGCATCAATATGCATGTCTTCAGATAAGCGAAGTTGTTGGCTATTCAGCTTAGATTTTAAGATGAAATCGCGAGGGTAATAATGCCCACTATGTGGGGAGGTGATGAGCCATTTTGAAGGTGACCCATTCGCGTGTGAAGAGGTAAAGGTAAAGGGTGTTGGCTCTGAATTTAGCTCTGAATTAGGCTTTGAATTTTTTTCCGGCTCTTCAGCCGTAATATCTATGGTCGTCATCTCATATTCCTATAAGGCCTTTATACTGCATGGTGAGGCAACATGAAAGGTAAGCAAATTGAAATTATGATTTTATGAAGCCTCCTTAATATCATATTCAGACATGACCGGTTGGTGCATGGCATCCACAAAATCTTGATAACCCCAGGGCCATGTCATTGGCACGCCAGTTTTATCTAGATACCAGCTCGTACATCCTGAACTAAAAATTGTTTTTTGCGCAGCATCAATGCGTCTTTTTTCATAATCTTCAAACGCAGAGATTGTTGGTTCTAAAGTATCTGCCTCTCCTGAATAAATGAGGTCGAGTAGCTGGTCGATATAGCCCCATTGGCGTTCAGCAATATCAATGAGGGAGAAATTACCGACAGGGCCAGTTGGGCCGTTCAGCATAAACATATTAGGAAAGCCGGGGAGGGTGATGGCGTAATGTGCGGAGGGGCGTGGTGTCCAGAATGTATCAAGTGATAGGCCATCGCGTCCTATTACAGATGTTGGCTTAATAAATTTGTCTGCATGGAAGCCGGTTGCCAGAACCAAAATGTCCAACTTGTGGAACGTCCCGTCTTTCATTTGGATGCCTAAACCCATGACGCGGTCAATTGAGCCGGTTTCAACAAAGACATTTGGTTTTTGAACACATTCGTAATAGTGCCAGTTATATACCAGTCTTTTGCAAGCGGCACGGTAATCAGGGCGCAGTTTCTCTCTTAATTCAGAATCTTGAATGCTTGCTTCCAGATAGTCGCGGCAAATATCTTCAATCATCTGCATTTCTGGGCTGTCAGGATTAATAATACCTTTGTTAAACCTGTAGATATTATCCCAGTATTGTTTGTCATAGCGGATATCATCAATCAATTGCGGGTTATCGCGGAAGGCTTGTTTTTCCTCTTCCGTATAATCGAATTGTTGGACAGGCATAATCCATTGCGGCGAGCGCTGAAAATGGACTAGCTGCTTCGCGACGGATGTTAAGGCCGTAGCGATTTGGATGCCGGAAGAACCACAACCGATAATGCCGATGTTTTTGTCTTCAAGTGCGAGGCCGTCTTCCCATTGCGCGCTGTGAAAATATGATCCTTGAAAATCATTCAGTCCTGGAATTTCTGGCGTCGACGGGTGGTGCAAAACACCTGAAGCCACAATGACAATATCAAAAACATGGCTTTCGCCATGAGCGTCTGTCAGTTGCCAGTCATTGGATGCCTCATGGAAATGACATGCTGTTATTTCTGAATTGAAATGAATGGTTGGGGTGATGCCAAAATCATCAGCGACTTTCTCAAAGTAGCGTTTTATTTCCTGTCCTGTAGCGTGATAGGCGCTCCATTCGGCATAGGGTGCGAAACTATATGTATAAGCATGTGCTGGCACATCACATGTCAGTCCGGGGTAGCGATTGTCACGCCAAGTCCCACCGATGCTATCGGCTTTTTCAAAAACCGTAAAATCCCGACCTGCTTTTTTTAAATTAACAGCCGCCAGTAAACCGGCCATGCCGGCGCCGATTATGGCTGTGCGTTTTTGGCGTTTATCACTCACTTTATGACACCTGTAGCTTTTCGATATTTATTCAAAATATCATCTCCACCTCTTGCCAGAAAACCCGGAATAAATCGGTTAAGGAAATAAGAAATCTTGGCGTAGTAAGGAGTAAAAATCAGAACAGGTTTTTTGCCGAGGCCGTTTATAATTGTCTTAGCGGCAATGCTGGCGTCTATCGGTTCTGGCAATAGGTCAAGATATTCGGACATGTTATTGCTTACATCACCGGATTTGTTCATCAGTTCAGATTTGATAAAACCGGGGCAGGAGGCTTTGACAAAAATGTTAAAATCCCTGCCTTCCGCAGCAAGCGAGGTTGTTAACCCGACCACGCCATGCTTGGTAGCGGCATAAACAGCCATGCCGGGGGTTGGCAAAAACCCACCCATTGATGCTGTATTCAGAATATAACCAAAACCTTGCTTCTTCATTTGCGTATAGGCCAAAACAGCGCCCATATTCACGGCTGTAAAATTAATATGTGCCAACTTCTCGATTGTATCAACTTGCATATCAAAGCTCTCGCCAACGTAAGCAACCCCTGCATTGTTAATCATGAGATCAAGCTGACCTTGCTCCCTGACAACGAGGTTAATCATCTTTTCAATATCTTTGAATTTGCCGACATCAAGTTTGGCTGGGATAGCTTTGCCATTTGAGGATGTAATTTCATCGACCACAATCTGAGCTTCCTTTTTGGTGAGGGCGGTGACATATACAGTCGCGCCTCGATTAGCAATTTCATGCGACAATGCACGACCAATACCGGTGGCAGCACCCGTAATTAGCACAGATTTATTTTGAAAATTCTTTAACATATGGCTTCCTTCGCCGGCATAAAGTTCAGGCTCTAAATTCACTAACTATGACGGCCCTGTTCGATATTAATTTGAGGGGTTGTTCATTAGACTTTTCTTCAACTTTCTTGAAATGTTCCTGACATTTAAGGAAGGATTTTTCGTCCTTATATTCGAATATAATCATTAGACGAAAAGAGCCCTCTTTATTCCAGACACGTGTCATCGCATACCTTAAGCATCCTTTGGACGCTAAGTTTTTTTTGAAGTCTGCTTCACTTATTTGATTGAATTTTGAGAGCATGAATTGAAGTTCAGCCTCTGAAATCAAATCCATGGTTGTCACATTGATGATGGTGCTTTCTGGCGAATAACTTGTCATGGTCAAAAACTTTCGAAATGGTTATCTGATCAATTATTATCAATGGTATTGGATGATATCAATCAAGTTGATTTTATTTTTTTTTCTTGTCATAACCATGCTTCTGATTAGTGGGGCGATTAGCTCAGCGGGAGAGCACTACATTGACATTGTAGGGGTCACTGGTTCAATCCCAGTATCGCCCACCACGAGCTTTCAGCACAAAAAACACATATAATGCTTTTAATGCTTGAACTTTCCTCATTAACACCGCCGGTTGCATAATCATCCAGAGGAAACTAGTCTTGAACAAATACAGTGTTGTTTCACATGTATAAAGTGCTGAAAGTAATGGTGCTTTTTTCCGATTGAGTAGTTAAATGAAATACCTTTATCTCGCTCTTATATTGTTAATCTCTCCTCATGTTTTGGCGGAGAAAAGCATGTCGCTGGATTTCAGTTGAAAAATATATCCCTCATAATCTTACTACTGTCGGGGGTTCATCTGGTATTAGCAGGCTGTAGCTTCGAAAAAAATGCCATAATAGGAGTTCCGTACCACCATATAGAAGGTGGGTTTAGAAACCCGCCTGATAGTCCCGAAAGAGAAAGCAGTATTTTTACACGGCTTTCATTTTTTTCCCGCATGGTCTTGGATCTGACCGATGGCGTTGGTGCGATTATCCCGCAAGAGCATGTTCAAGATCCGAGTAAAGCTTTGAAAGATTTTATTGCTTATGGTGAGGCAGACGCCATTACATGGATTGGTCATGCTAGTTTTCTTGTTCGGTTAGACGGCGTAGTCGTGTTAACTGATCCAATTTTTTCTAAACGTGCTTCACCTGTTAATTGGGCTGGGCCGGAGCGGCTATTTCCGCCGGGTCTTCAGATTGAAGATCTTAAGAATATTGATGTTTTGGTCATAAGCCATGCTCATTACGACCATTTGGATACGCAAACATTAGATCGCTTGCCAAATCGTGAGACTATTACTGCGGTAGTGCCACTTGGGTTAGGGAAGTATTTTGTTGAAAGAAATTTTGGTAGAGTTATTGAAATGGACTGGTATGATGAATTTGGGCTTCCTTCAAATACCGGAAATTTTCGCCTGACTGCTTACCCTGCTGTTCACTGGTCAAGCAGATCACTTTTTGACATGAATGAAACATTATGGATGTCCTTTGGCTTTAGCGCAGGTGGCCATTCTGTTTTTCACAGCGGTGACACTGAGACCCACCCATATGTCTTCAAAGAAATTGGCAAGCACATGGCAAAGCGGCATGGTGGTTGTAGTATAGGGCTTATGAGTATTGGTGCGTACGCACCCCGCAAAATGATGAAGGGCTCACACATGACCCCCGAAGGAGGTGTGCAGGTGGGCCGCGAGCTTGGTTGTCAAAAACTTGTACCCATGCATTGGGG
>NYTN01000052.1 GCA_002683515.1 Rhodobiaceae bacterium | reverse complement strand
TCACAGGTGGTGTCACAAGTGGTGTCACAAGTGGTGTCACAGGTGGTGTCACAAGTGGTGTGGAAAAAGGGTTGAATGGGGGGTACGAAGGGTGGGTTGGGATGAGGGACGTGTGGTGGAGAAGGGTGGTGGTGGCGGCGTCTCTTCTCGGGCGTTTCGTGGACGTGGACGTGGACGTGGACGTGGACGAGACCACCTTGAGCGTGAGTGCGCCTCAATGTGCGGAGGAACGTCGTCGTGTCCTCGACGGAGAACCCGCGGCATAGGCGGTTCGTGTTCGTGCCCGATACCGACGGAACGACCGTTCCACACATGGACGTCCGATACGAATGACTTTTGGGGGCGCTCGTTTTTCCGAATACGAGGAACTCCCAAACGGCCCATATTGTTTTCCGGTAAAGGTATGGGCGATTGTATCCCAGAAATGGTTCTTTACATTTTTCATAAAATTCTCATTCGTCCAGACGGTTGCCAAGGACGGCATTGGTGTGCGTTCCAGTTGTATCCACGTGCATCGTTGTTTCTGTTGGACAATCGTCCCACACGAGAGATGAATCACAGGAAGGTGGGGTATACATATGGTTAATCCGTAGGGATCTCCGATAGAAGTGTAACGATAATGGCTACTGAATCGAGTATGGCTTCCATTCGTTCCGACAACCACCTCGTAGATCTTACCATTGTCCGAGAGTATCGTATGTCCACCTTTTAGATATTCCAACACCATCTTGCCTGGAAGTGCCTCGATGGTTAATACCAGTGTGTGTACTCGACTTGACAGTTTCTCTGGGCAATAGGGGAGTATACAATGAAACGCACGTTTCACACAGTTCCCCAAACGGTCTAAAGTATGAGTTCGAACAGAGGAACGAGGTCCACGACGGGTCGCCATCGCCTGGTGCCGTCGAATATTTTCACGCTCAATGGCTAACACAGCATCCGGACACAACTCCATCCAACGTGTTTTACACTGTTCACGCGTACGGTGTGGCCATTGAGATGAAATCTTGTCCCATTGTGGCCACGTAGGTTGAGAGGAAGAGTCCCCACCAGAGGGAACACGTGTGTGTTGTTTGGCAAGCAGCAAGAGGCGCGTGTCGTCGTTCGCGGTCCATTGTGGGTCCGATGACAGTCTCCTGGGCGAATTTTTGTATGTACGCATCCATTTTCGTACAGCAAGTTGGGCATTCCGCAGAAACGACCCTACTATATTGCTGTCAGAGCAATCGTCGACACGGTGCATTGGGGGGATATAACATATAACATATAATATATATTCTGAGCACCAATGGGCCGTATGTGTGTAAATGCATATATCGATTGGTCGTGTCACACCTCATTCGTATCCGCCAACTTCCATCAACATCAATTATTGCATCGATCGAGCCTTCTCGTGTCTTCGATTCGTTCCAATACGTGCGACCAGTCGTCTACCACCCACCGCGTGTCACTTTTGCGTTCTTACGGTTCCTCCCCAATGTCCTCCCTCTCCCTCTCCCTCGGCACCCCGACGACCCCCTCCCAACACACCCTCTACGCCACCGCCCTTCAGGAGATTGCCCCCGACTACCCGTGGATCGCCAACGCCACGACCTCCGCCGAATTGGCCACCCACCTCCGGACCTGCCTGCAATTCAGGGACGAGATGATGAAGTTGGTGACGGCCAATTGCACGCTCCAAACGGGATTGCCACGGGTCGAAGAAGACTTGCGGAATCACGTTCGTGACCATTGTACTCAGTTGGAAACCTTGACACACGCCGCATTCCAGACGCATCGCGAGACCGTCGACAACGAATGGAGACACATTCAATCGCAATGGCGTGCACAGTGTGATGCAGACCAACAACAGCAGCAAACATACAACGCTCACGAGCAGGAACGGTCGACCCAATCACGACTCGAACTGTCGAACTTGGCGGAACAATTGACGGCGATGACAAACCATTTGCAAGAGGCCACCTCGGAATGGAAAAGTACCATGTCAAATGGGTCACGCAAAGGCGCTTTGGGTGAGCGTGAAGTGATGGAGGCGTTGCAATTGCATTTTCATACGATGAGTGTGGTGCACACCGGAGGGACCCAGGAGTCGGGAGATATTCATTTGTTGCATACGGACCAGGATGGGGAGCTAGGGGATGTGTTGGTGGAAGTCAAATGCTATGCGAATCTGGCCCACACGACAACCACCACCAAAGCCACCAAAGCCACCAAAATCGTACCCCAACACGAAGTTGACAAGTTTGAACACGATGTGGACCGGTGTCAAATGCCCTTGGCGGTGATGGGTGCACTGGGGACAGGAATACGATCCAAAGGGCGGATGCAGGTGGTCCAGCGCAATGGGACGTTGGTGATGTATCTGCCCAACACGACACCGGGAGGTATCGTCACGGGAATACTGGCGTTGCAGCTGTTGCACAAATGGAGACCTTCCACCAACACAATCGCACCAACCGAGGCCCCCGCCGATGCCCCATCCCATTCTCCAACCTCTGCCTCTCCCACACCGTCCCACCCCTCCAACACGTCCATTACATCTACCAGCTCCCCAACATCCGACGTCACCCTTTCCTACAACCACCTCCTGCAACAACTCCATCCATTGATGCAACACATTGAGCAGGAACTCGAGCACAACACGTTCTTCAGTGATATGATGAAAGAATTGAACGAGATGGACCATATCAGGCGACGGATGAAATTGCGTGTCGAGGAACACAAGACCCGTTTGGCCGAGGTGTCTCGTCGTGCCCGCCGCCTCTTGCAACACGAATTGAACGATGCTGCATTGTTGACTCAGGACCCAACACAAGCGTCCACCCCGCCTGCTACAACGCCCGACGCTCGTCGGTCCCTGGTCGAACGCGTGTTGATGACGCACGGGCAAACCGAGAGCACCCGCAACAAACAACACATTGCATTGGCAGCGGTGTTGACCGTGTTCGAGCACGGTCGGATGGGATTACGTGAGTGTGATGGGGGGATGATCGTGTTGGCGGCGGATGGAGAGTCGCTCGCATTGATGGAGGTCAAGAAAACGAAAGTGGTGTTACGGGATCTGGGGAAGACGTGGTCGGTGCATTTGACGAATGACACGGGGACGAGATTGGAGAAGGTGGTGCGGGGATTGTTGATGGGGTGATCCGGTGTGTGGTGATGGATTGGTGTGCGCTAAAGGAGAGCTACCACGGTCGGTCGAGGTGAGGTACCACACAGACCCCCAATCGAGATTTCTAGGCGATAGAGCCTCTTCTGTGTGGTTCCCCCATGCAGAGCTGAAAGCGGAACAGCGCAACTCGTCGATGTGTGAACGTATATAGAATATAGGTTGTTACCGCTTTACGTTGCGTGTGGCGGTCATTCAATCCGCAACACCATCCCACGAAAGCCCGACGTGGCAGTGATTCGCGTGGGATTCGTAGCGCCAAACAAGATCCAGCCCCTGCGAAATAATGTACCAATCCAACCCTCCTTCCAATGGCATTCCTCACAGGTCTTTTTTACGAGAGCCCCCCACGTGTCCCTCGTTAGTTGTTCTGCCCATTGGGGTCGGTTCACGGGCATTGTTAGGGAGCGTATGACCGTATATGACCGTACAGGAAGGACGACGGTGGGATGGCATTGGGTGGGCAAGGATGTTTGCCGAAACGGACTCCCCGCACGGGGGGTGTTTGGCAGTGGCACGAGAAAAATGGCGTAATGCGTTGGCAGCACCGGAGGGGCGGGCGTAGATGGTGTAGAGGGGTAGGGGGGGAAGGCGTCGAGGAAGCGTTTCCATTGGATGGGGTGGTGGTGGTTGGTGGTGGTGGTTGGTGTTGGTGAGGAAGCGGAGGGCGATTTTGGGGGGCATTGGGTGGAGTGAAAAGGTGGTTGGGGTGGATGGTGAGTAATGGGTGATGTTTTGTTTTGGGGAGGGGAATGGAAACGATTCATTCACGGGTGTCCTCTTTTGTAACTCGTCTTTTCACAAGATGAGGATGACCACTCGACGAGCAAATCACCACCTTCATAGAGGCCCAGACCGGTTATAGCACACGGCCCTACATTACCTGCATCGCGATGCCATTCGCAACGGGAGTTTTTGGCGATGATACAAGCGTGAAATTTGTTGTGGTCGGCTGTTCCAAATAGATGTGGATGCATAGCATTCACGTATTCGGATACCGCTTGAAAGAGTAAACGGTATTTGATGTTATTGGGACTATGTGTTTTACGTGTATATAATCCGCGTAATTTGCGGAGTGTGCGTGGCTTCCTGCTCTGGGTCACCCCTAAACTAATGAATGTACCCCTCGTATCACCGTACTTTGAATGAGGTTTGAAGACACTCGTGCGGTCCTCCGGAAAATGAGTTTTCTGTAGCACTTGTAACAGATGTTTGCGTAAATGAGATATCGAGGAGGGGCGACCGACCGTGTTGCCCGATGTATGTTGCATTGCCTCTTCTTTTATGGTTTCGCATTGTTGGTCTGGTTCTTCATTTGGATATGGTGGTGTTAGCCAAGTAAACGTGTTGGAAGGAGGAATGCGTCGTAATCTGACCGACCGTTTGCATCGAGTACTATGCTTGTAGTTCATCTCTTTATTGAAGAAGACGCACACATAGCGATCGCCTTTCCACGTATCATTTTTGTGTAGGACGTGTTGCGAATCAAATTGTAGAATCCGATTATGGATATCGAATGACTTTGTGTGTTGGGGTGGATGTGGACTGCGGAACATCTAATATAGTGATAATAAATAATATGTACATACTATATTATTTTCTAAAACCGAATTTATTACTATGAAGAACCGCACACGCAAAGCGTTGCACGATTATGTTATCGTTATACCTACCTATAAACGTGCGGATGTCTTTTTCAAGAAAACCTATACACGTATTATCCAACGATATAACTTGTCCCATAAAGTGCTTCTCCTGATACAATGCGATGAAGACGAAGTTGCATACCAAAAATGTACACCACATCTAAAACAATTACGAACTCCGAAAGGCCTTCTGCACACAGTGAATTATGTTGCAAAGTATTATCCGAAAAATAAACATATCGTTATAATGCACGACGATATTACACGGTTGTTGCATATAAATCCCCCATCCGCACAACGAATCACCGTCAAAAATGCTGACCAATTGTTTTGCACGATGTTTAAATTGATGATTCAACACAATTGTAACCTTGGTGGTTTTTATCCTACGAACTATCCACTATCAATGGTTCGACAACCCAATATTACAACCGATTTACGGTTCATACACGACCCAATAACGTTAATACGTAATCAGAAATTGATGTTGAATGAACGTTTTGCTTACAAAATGGACTTCGAACGTACGATACAGTACTACAAACAGGATAAACGTGTATTTCGTTTGAATCATTACACGTTTTGTACAGCTTATAATCCGAAGACAACCACGGGAGGCTTTGGTTACAGAAATCCACAGGATGAAAAACGTGCCAGTGAGGCCTTCCAAAAAGAATATGCGCCATATATATCAAGAATGATAACTCATAAAAAAGGGTCCACGTCATTTGTGTTGGTGAAAGCTCCAAAGCTCCAAACATAATAATATCGCATTTAAAAATAATAATAAGTAGATGGTGTCTTGCGACGGGTCACTTTCAACATAGCACGAGGCTACGTGTTGTTGGTTACCCAGTTCAATCACGACATAGTATAACACGTGCACGTTTTGGGTTGCCCAGCTTAATCACGACACCTGTCGCTTCATCGTAGTCGGTACCTTTAGACTGAAATCCCAATGTATCGATAAGTGCCTTTACATTTTTAGTGGTGTGTCCCTTTTGAGGGTAACCCAATTCTTTTCTCTTGTCAGAAACCATTTGGTCAAACGCATAATGATACGGTTTCATATGCAAATCATTTGCTCGGAGCTGAATTTTGTAAGTACTGTTTTCATTCCCAGGAATCACTTTCCAATGGGTGTGCAGTGAGTCTGTGAAGATGTCATTCTCGGAGTTGTAGTGTTCTTTAGAGAATTGGGACACTCCAATCTGACCCACTAATGTTGCAATGAAGGTCTCGCTTTTTTTTGAGGATTGTTTCTCGGACATTTCTGTTACTTTCCTTTTCTTTTTGGTGGCCTTCACAAGAGTAGCGTTAGCTTTTACGTTCTTGGCCTCTGCAGCAGCCTTAGCCTCTGCAGCCGCCTTAGCCTCTGCAGCAGCCTTAGCCTCTGCAGCCGCCTGAGCTTCTGCAGCAGCCTTAGCCTCAGCTGCCGCCTTAGCCTCTGCAGCCGCCTGAGCTTCTGCAGCAGCCTTAGCCTCTGCAGCAGCCTTAGCCTCTGCATCCGCCATCGCTTTCTTGGCTTTTGCCATTGCCTTAGCTTTTGTCACTGCCAAGGCGTCCGTAAATGCACTTTGCTTGACGGTGT
>NYTN01000051.1 GCA_002683515.1 Rhodobiaceae bacterium | reverse complement strand
TTACCCATCATTATATTACGACCCGCCGCAAAAAATTCCTCCGCTGCAAAATTGAGATACACGAGATGCCCTTCTCGGTTTATCGCCAGAAAAGGCTGGGGAATAGCGGCAAGAAGATTTAGCTCATCTGTGTTAACTGTTGTTTTACTCATAATATCTTTCTAAGCCGCTGCTATATCTTGGAAAATGTCTGACTTTCTCAGAAAAAGTGTTTCGATTTCATGAAACACATCTAGAGGATTATCAATCTGACAAAGCTTAGATTTGTAATATTTTATATCTGCAGCTTTCACCTCACCCAGCTGGCTTTGGGAAAGCTCCGTATCGACAAACCCCGCAAGATGTTTACGCGCCATTCGGTTCCCCAAATGCTCGCCATATAAATCGAGAATATCAGCATACCATGTGTGAACTTGCTCGTAGCGTTGTTCTTCAGAAACAGTGGTTAGATTGTTTTTTTTAAGTGCACATGACACTTCATTGAGTAACCAGGGATTACCAATAGCAGCACGCCCGATCATTACCGCCGCTGCGCCTGATTGAGTTAAAGCTTGCTGGGCTTGCTGGGCTGTTGTGATGTCACCATTAACGATGACGGGGAGAGAAACAGACTCAACAACACTCCTAACCGCTTTCCAGTCTGCCTGTCCCTTATAAAACTGACATCTTGTGCGTCCATGGACAGTGATGAAATACACACCCATCTCCTCTGCCTTGGCTGCAATTTCAGGTGCGTTTAATGAGTCATGATCCCACCCAAGCCGCATTTTAAGTGTGACGGGAATGGAAACCGCATCCACTGTGGCCTTAATGATATCCATCGCCAAATCTTCTTCACGCATAAGTGCAGAACCGGACAGCCCTCCAGTTACCTGACGGGACGGACACCCCATGTTAATGTCCACCATATCCGCGCCAGCGTCTTCTGCCAATTTTGCCCCCAAACCCATCCAGAAAGGGTCCCGACCAGCAAGTTGAATGATGAAAGGTTTCTTCCCTTTGTAATGACATTCTTCATAACCTGCCATGCGACGCACAACATCAGGACGGGCTTCAACTAAGGGTTCGCTCGCAACCATCTCGGTCACAACCCAATCACAATTAGTATTAAGAGCAAGTTTTCGGAAAGGTAAATCTGTAACGCCTGACATCGGCGCTAATGCTACAATCCCAGGTAAAGGATTATCATCAGTGAAAATTGAAGATGTAGTGTTCATAAAAGGGTCACAATAAAATATTGCCTAAATTTTGAGCAAAATAGGCAATTCACAACAAAAGAGCAAGCGGATAATATAAATTATATCGCCTTTATGTGCGGAGCATATTAGGTTGGTGTTATGCCGCAGCATTCAGAAAATCAAAACATAGCGCTAATAGTTGCCGCCGGACGAGGTCATCGCTTTTCTGCATCGGCTGGAAATACTTTGCATGAGACGGCATCCTCATTGCCAAAGCAATACCAACTCCTTAAGGGCGCTCCAGTTTTGCAACATGCTTTGAAAGCCTTTGAAAACCATAAGCTTATTAGCCATATCCAGGTAGTTATTCATCCCGATGATTTGGATATGTATGCTGTCGCCTCTTTGGGAATAACAAAATGCCTACCTGCGATTTATGGGGGCGCAGAAAGACAAGCATCAGTGTTTGAAGGTTTAAAGGCTCTTCAAAACCTTAACCCGCAAAATATTTTGGTTCATGACGCGGCACGCCCCCATCTCTCTGAGGATTTAATCTCAAGAATTCTCGCCGCCCTCGAAACCTCACCCTCAGTTATCCCGGTTTTACCTCTCTCAGATACCGTAAAACTGTTTCATGACGACCAAACGTCTGAAACTTTGCCACGAGACCGGCTTAAACGTGTACAAACACCTCAAGGCTTTTACTATGCCACTTTGTTAGAAGCGCATGAAAAAGCCATAACAATGGAAAACACCTTCACAGACGATGCATCTCTTGTTGAGCATTTCGGCACTGAAGTGGTAAGCGTTGAAGGGGATGAAAAGAACATCAAGTTGACAGTTGGAAGTGACCTCATGGAAACCCTTGAATACAGAACAGGTTCAGGCTTTGACGCTCATCGTTTTACAAATGGCGACCATGTGATGCTTTGCGGCGTGAACATTCCCCATGACCAGACACTTGAGGGGCACTCGGACGCCGATGTTGCACTTCACGCCCTTACAGATGCTCTCATGGGTGCACTGGCAGCAGGAGATATCGGTGAACATTTTCCAATGTCAGATGCCACTAATAAAGAACGGAATTCAGAGGATTTCCTCAAATATGCAGCTAATCTTGTTACCAAACAAAGAGCTCATATTATTAACATCGACCTAACAATCATCTGTGAAAACCCTAAAATCGGGCCTTTTCGCCAGAAAATGATCCAACGACTCGCTGCCATTCTAGAAATACAAGAAAATCGGATAAGTGTAAAAGCCACAACCACTGAAAAAATGGGATTTACCGGACGTTCAGAAGGTATTGCCGCTCAAGCTGTAACCTCTATTGCCTTTCCGGCAAGATTTTAGAGAAGGTTTCCATGCTAAAACTCCATACCCCACCAGAAAAACTCTCAATTTTATCACCAGTGACATTGCTTGCTAGCTTTGGCGGTAGCGGCTTTATTACTCCAGCATCCGGCACATGGGGCAGCCTTGCAGCTCTACCATTAGCTACATATATATTGTTTAATTACAGTGGTTTACATATATTATCTTTAAGCTTTGCATTATTTTTAATCGGGATGTGGGTTTGTCGGGAATGGCTGAATGCAGCTGGCGATCAGGATAACGATCCATCTATGATTGTGATAGATGAGGCTGCTGGTCTCAGCCTAACCCTTGCCTTTGCAGAGATGAGTTTAATAAGCGTGTTTTTAGGCTTTGCCTTATTCCGCATATTCGATATCGCCAAACCTTGGCCTATCTCATGGCTAGAAAAGCGGTTTTCCGGTGCTTTCGGCATTATGATTGATGATATGGTTGCAGGCCTACTTGCAGGTATTACCTTATTTTTCTTTCAAATATATGGATAAATGATGTTTAATTCGGCTCTAATCGACGAAACAACTGAGTTACTGAATATTTGCAAACGCCTCAATATCACCCTTACAACAGCTGAGTCTTGTACAGGCGGGATGATTTCTGCACTTTTAACCGAAATTCCGGGCTCTTCAGCAGTTATCCATAAAAGTTATGTAACCTATGCCAATTCGGCTAAACACGCCATTCTTGGTGTAGCTTCCGACATATTGAAGGATAAGGGCGCGGTGAGTGAAGAGGTTGTCAGAGCTATGGCAGAAGGCGCAGTGATGATTAGCGGCGCGCATATCAGTGTTGCTGTCTCAGGCATTGCCGGGCCAGACGGCGGGACAACAGATAAACCGGTTGGAACTGTTCATTTCGCCACGCACTATAAGAGCGAAACAACACATGATTGTCAGCATTTTGGAGATTTGGGACGCCACGAAGTCCGCATGGCTACTGTCGAACATGCTATTAATATGCTGGTTAATCGATTAAATTAATTATATTTATTCAGCTATATATTTCAAGCGCACGATCTTCAAAGGCTGAAACAAATCTTTCGACGACGCGACCCATCATCGGCTGAATAATTTGCCGTAATAACGGCACGCTAAACTCAAAATCTAGATAAAAATGAATATCCGAGCCTTCCGGCGTATCGGTAAACGTCCACCGATTGTCTAACTTACGAAATGGCCCATTTTCCTGCGCAACATGAACAGAGCATGCCTCAGTATCCAGTGATATCTTGCTGGTATAGGTTTCTCGCAGCATTTTATAGGCAACCCGCAAATCAGCAAGCATGACAGCTTGCCCTTTTGTACCCTCATTGACAGAAATCACCCGTGAAGCGGTGCAATAAGGTACGAATTTGCTGTAATTATCAACATCGCACACAAGGTCAAACATTTGCTGTGCAGAAAATGGGCTATGCCGGGTAAGAGAAACTGCTTCCGTCAATCTGACTTCACACTTGTCGTGCCTGTTGCGCTTCTCTTGCAGCTTTAAGCTTGGCAAAATCCTCATCTGCATGATGTGAAGAGCGCGTAAGAGGCGTTGCCGAGACCATCAAAAATCCTTTTGCACGAGCCGTTGTCGCATAAGAGTCGAATTCCTCAGGGGTAACAAACCTATCAATGGGCGCATGTTTACGGGTTGGCTGGAGATATTGCCCAATCGTGATGAAATCAATATCGGCAGAGCGCATATCGTCCATGACCTGCATAACTTCCTCACGGCTTTCACCAAGCCCAACCATAATGCCTGATTTGGTGAAAATCGTCGGGTCAATTTCCTTCACACGCTGTAACAGGCGCATTGAATGGAAATACCGCGCCCCGGGGCGAATATTCAGATAAAGCCGTGGTGTGGTTTCCAGATTATGATTGAAAACATCAGGCCGCGCCTCAACGACAATCTCCAATGCACCTTCTTTTCTTAGAAAATCAGGTGTCAGGATTTCAATGCTCGTTTCAGGCGAGTTTGCACGAATAGCATAAATCGTATCGGCAAAATGGTGCGCACCGCCATCATCAAGGTCATCGCGGTCAACCGATGTAATCACGATATGGCGTAAGCCAAGCTTGGTAACAGCATCAGCTACCCGTGCCGGCTCATCCGTATCCAACGGAAGCGGCATACCGGTGCTTACATTGCAAAATGCACAGGCGCGGGTACAAATCTCTCCCATTATCATCATCGTGGCATGGCGTTGCGACCAACATTCGCCAATATTCGGACAGGCAGCTTCCTCGCAGACCGTTACAAGATTATTATCTTTAATAATTTTCTTGGTTTCTGCATAGACTCCGGCCTCCGGCCCTGCACCTGGCGCCTTAGCACGAATCCAAGAGGGCTTGCGCAAAACCTCACTGTCCGGACGATTGGCTTTTTCCGGATGGCGGGGGGGGTTGTCACGTGTAATATTGTCTATAACCACTGTCATAAACAATTGTATATATCAATTCCTTGGGAATTTTAAGATTAATCGGCTTTTGGTATCAAAATTACTGTTTCACCTGCAGCAGAGAAGCCAAGCACCTCGCGAACACGCTCATCCAGATAATCCGGATCCGGTGTTAGACCGGAAAGCAGATTGATACGCGCTAATAATTCAGCATTTGCTAATTGAAGCGCCAGCAATTCCTTATCTTTTTCAGCTCGTTGTTCACTTAACGCACCCCATGCGAAATAGCCGCGATCACCCTGCAATGCGTGGTAGGTGAGATAGCTCCCCAATAGTGCCAAGCAAAATGGCATAACCAGAAAACGTAAGCGCAAAGGTTTACGTCCGACAGTATGAGGTGTCACTGGTGATGTTAAAAAACGAATCATCATAATAAATACAGAGAATCACAAAGTGATTCGTCTGGTCAAGGTGAAACTGGGTCGAGACTTTTAAAAGTGTTAGGAACCAATGCTATGCACCATTGTTATAGTGAGCCGTGTCGCCCAGCATCTCTTCAATCCGAATGAGCTGGTTATATTTGGCGAGTCTATCTGAACGTGCCAGCGAGCCGGTTTTAATCTGTCCACAATTGGTTGCCACAGCCAGATCAGCAATCATTGAGTCTTCTGTTTCGCCGGAGCGATGAGACATAACAGCGGTATATCCGGCTTTATGTGCCATCTCTACAGCCTCAAGTGTTTCGCTCAATGTTCCGATTTGATTAACCTTAACCAAAATAGAATTGGCGACGCCCATATCAATGCCCTTTTTCAGGCGCACAGGATTGGTGACGAATAAATCATCACCGACTAACTGCACATCATCACCAATAGCGGCAGTGAGCTCGGCCCAGCCTTCCCAATCACCCTCGGCCATACCGTCTTCAATTGATTTAATCGGATAAGCTTTCACCAAGTCTTGATAATAGCTGACCATCTGGTCGGCAGTGAGTTTCTTGCCCTCACCTGCCAAGTGATAAACACCATCCTTAAAAAATTCGGTTGAAGCGGCATCAAGCGCCAAGGTCATATCAGTGCCGGGCTTAAAACCGGCTTTTTCTATGGCCTTCATCACATAATCCAGCGCCACTTGTGTGGAGGCTATATTCGGCGCGAACCCGCCTTCATCTCCAATCCCTGTAGACAGACCATCGGCAGTCAGCAACCCACGGAGCGCATGGAACACTTCAGCACCCATCCGCACAGCCTCGCGCACACTAGGGGCGGAGACGGGCTGAATCATAAATTCCTGAATATCAATTGGGTTATCCGCATGTGCGCCACCATTAAGAATATTCATCATTGGCAACGGCATAATATGCGCTTGAGTACCCCCGACATAGCGCCATAGAGGTAAACCAAGACTATCTGCCGCCGCTTTCGCCACAGCCAAGGATACGCCTAGAATTGCATTGGCGCCGAGGCGGGCTTTGTTATCCGTTCCATCCAGAGCAATCAGCGTACGATCAATATGTTGCTGTTCCAGCGCATCAAAGCCGCTCAGTGCCTGAAAAATTTCTTGGTTAACGGCATTTACGGCGTTCAAAACGCCCTTACCATTATAACGTTCGCCGCCATCGCGCAGTTCGACAGCTTCAAATGCGCCTGTTGAAGCACCCGATGGCACTCCGGCACGACCAAAGCCGCCATCCTCAAGCAAAACATCCACTTCAACAGTTGGATTACCCCGACTATCAATGATTTCGCGTCCAATAATATCTATAATTGCTGTCATATTTTTTCCGTTTCACCTGTTGGGTGTGTCTTACCGAAAATTTAAAAAATGTGCAAATACATCCAGAGTTATTGACCTGTCTCGCCGCACTGCTACTAATGAAGCATGACAGATTCTCGGACTGCATTGGTGCTGTTTTCAGGTGGGCAAGACTCCACTGTATGTTTGGCGCATGCGCTGGCAACCTACAGCCATGTTGAGACAGTCGGCTTTGACTATGGCCAAACGCACCTTATCGAATTGGAATG
>NYTN01000050.1 GCA_002683515.1 Rhodobiaceae bacterium | reverse complement strand
GACAAATTTGCCCATGATATGGCAGTCGATTTAGAAGATGTGAATGTCCAGACACTTTCAATATGGATGGGACCGTTGATTACTGAAAGAGCGCTCATTGCCGCTGAAGTTCATCCAGAACAATATACAGAATTCATGGCGACGGCTGAAACTCCAGAATTTATCGGACGAATTATCCATGCAGTAGCTAGCGACGACAAGGCATCAGAAATTTCCGGTCACACAGTCATCTCGGCTGAAATCGCTAAGGATCGCTATAATATTCCAGATCGTGAGGGCAAGTTCCCGCCATCCTATCGTGAGATGTTAGGATCACCGAATCCGCCAAACCCTGCAAAAGTCTACTAGTCCGACATGATGCGTGACAGGAAGTTTTCCGCATTTGGTGTTTTATTTACCCTACTGGTATCGCTAACGCTTATCGCATGTGACCAAATAGAGGCTATAAATGCAAAGCCATTAAATGCTGACCGCATTTTTCATAATGCAAACATTCTCACCATGTCTTTTAAGGATGGACATGATGAGATGTCTATTGCGCATGCAGTCGCCGTCAAAGATGGGCGCATTATTGCTCTCTCGGATGATATATCTGAATATCCAGATAATTGGATCGGGAAAAATACTCAAATCAGTGACCTAAATGGCCTCACCTTGATGCCCGGTTTTGTTCAAAGCCACGCTCATTTTAATCTAATTGTATTAAAAAAAATGACGGTTAATTTAGCACCGCCCCCAGATGGCGGCGTCGCCAATCTCTCAACCCTCAAGGATGCTTTAAGCACAGCGGCGCAAAAAATACCGGCTGGCTACCCCATTATGGGCATCGGCTATGACGACACAGTGATGGAAGAAAAAAGGCATCCGACACGTGATGATTTAGATGCTGTTTCTACCGAGCATCCAATTATTATCATGCACATTTCCTTTCATCTTGCGGTGATGAATTCCAAAGCTCTTGAAATGGCTGGTATTGATGCGGAAACACCCGACCCAGAGGGCGGGCACATTCAACGTGAGCCAAACAGCAATCGTCCTAATGGGGTACTTGAAGAAGCCGCTATAAATGTGATTGGCAAGATGCTTCCTCAGCCCTCTCCACAACAAGTTTTCAAAACTTATGATGTTGTCGTTCAGGACCTGCTGGCCTTGGGATATACAACCATTGTCGAGCATGCCAGTGACATCGCAATGGAAAAAGGATTTGAAGCCTATTTTGCATCCCGTGATGTTCCTGTTGATATGATTGCTTATCGTCGCGTCCTTCCTGATACCGAACAACTCGCTTCACAAATGGCAAACATGACACGTGAAGATATTAACGGCTTTAAACTGGGTGGAATAAAAATTCTATTGGATGGATCTATTCAAGGCTATACCGGACATTTGAGCCAACCTTATTATGTAACGCCCATCGACAAGGCTGACAGCTATCGCGGCTATCTGCATTTGCCACCGGAAAAATTGAACAACTTGCTTATGCAGGCCTATGCTGATGACATTCCACTTCTGGTGCATACAAATGGCGACGCGGCAATAGATGCACTCCTAGATGGGCTTGAAAAAGCGAATACTACTTATCTCGACAACTCTCTCCGTCCGGTCAGTATTCACGCTCAGACCATGCGGCAAGATCAACTTGACCGCGCAAAAAGACTGTCATTGATACCGTCCTTTTTTGTCGATCATGTTTATTTTTGGGGCGACAGGCATAGAGATATTTTCCTCGGCCCTGACCGTGCCGCACAAATTAGCCCAGTTGGATCTGCAGAAGACCGCCAGCTTATTTACACAATTCATGATGATGCACCCGTGGTTTCCGCTGACCCATTTAGAACTCTTTGGGTAGCCGTTGCACGCCTGACTAGTTCGGGAGAAAAACTCGGCGCTGATGAAGCCATAACACGTCAACAAGCTTTAAAAGCTCTCACAATAAACAGTGCCTACCAACATTATATTGAAACCCATAAAGGTTCTATCGAGGTCGGCAAAAAAGCCGATATGATTATTCTCGATGACAACCCCCTCACTGTTGCTGAAACTGAGTTGCGGCATATAAAAGTTTTAGAAACAGTAAAAGACGGTGAAACAGTTTACACCTTAACTAGATAGAAAATTAGCAGGAGTTTAAAATGTCTTCATTGAAAGGAAAAACCGCACTCATTACCGGTGGCGGTCAGGGCGTTGGCCTAGGCATTGCATTAGCACTGGCTAATGAAGGCGTAAATATCGCTTTGCTGGGTCGGACTATGGAGAAGCTAGAATCGAGCTGCGCCGCAGTCAGCGAAAGAGGGAGCCGCGCGTTAGCTGTTGCCTGTGATGTGACGAGTGACAATGATTTGCGTGCCGGAGTTGATGCGACAATAGAAGAATTCGGACAGCTGAATATTCTCGTAAATAACGCACAGCTAGTTCCACTTGCCCCTATTAACACCCTCACTGATGAAGCCTTTGAAGATGGCTTCAAGTCCGGTCCGCTCGCTGTATTACGAATGATGAAATACTGCTACCCACACTTAAAAGCTGAAGGCGGTCATATTGTGAACCTCCTGTCATCCGTTATGAAGCGCTGGGATATGTCTGGATATGGAGGGTATGCGGCTGTTAAATCTGCTATTCAACAACTGACAAGGGCAGCCGCTTGTGAGTGGGGGCCTGATGGCATTCGGGTGAATGGAATCATGCCGCACGCCAAATCTCCGGCACTAGCGAACTGGATAAACACCAATCCTGAGGAAGCAGAAGCTTTTCAGGCATCCATTCCTCTAAGACGCGTCGGTGAATGTGAAGAGGATATAGGCGCATTCGTTATGCTGATGTGCCGAGAAGAGTCACGATATTTATCAGGACAAACTATTGCACTAGATGGTGGGCAAGCTTTCGTTGGTTAAATCAATTACCAAAGCTCAGGGATTTCCGAACCGCTAATATTTACGATTTTTTTCATAAACCGAACAGCGGTGTCGATTTCATCTTCTGAAAAATGTTTGGTGAGTTGTTCTTCCAAGGCTTTAGACTGAGCAAGCAGTTCAATAAAAACACCCTGCCCTGTTTCAGTAAGAGAAATGTCGCCTTTGTCACCACCGTCTTGAGTGATGAGATTTTTTCGGGTGAGACGCTCAAAAATTTCATTGTCAGGTGCATGGCCCGTATGAGCCAATCTATCGGAAATCACATCAGCTGAGAGACCCCCATTCATTGACAAAAGCGAGAGGCAGAAAAACTCCTGATCGCTCAGACCTTGGCCTATGTAAGATTGACGAACGGGAAGAGAAGTCTGGAAGTGAGCTCTGGAAATAAGATACAGCAAATAATTTTCAGTAAATTTCCCGCTATGCAAATCCACAACTTCATCTGAGTCTTCCTTTTTCAATTTCGGAAGAGCATCAGCATATTTACCGCCATGGAATATCAAAACTGGCAGCGGGTTAGTCTGGTATTCGACAACCTCGCCAACAAAAATAATATGGTCTCCCCCCTCATATTTGTAATGCGTTTTGCAGCGAAACAGAGCCGCATATTCTTTAAGAACAGGGAAACCCATATCACATGCGCTGAAGTCAACGCCGTCAAATTTGTCACTTTGCGAGCTTGCGAAGCGATTAGAAACATCCGTTTGATGCGAGGCAAGAATATGCACATTGAAACCACCGGAAGTCTCAAAAGCAGGCATCGATTTTGCAGTTTTGGACAACGACCATAAAACGAGAGGTGGGTCTAGTGAAACAGAATTAAAACTGCTGGCAGTCACACCAACAGGCTCTTTATCCTCATCTGAAGTCGTGACAACCGTAACACCCGTTGCAAATTGCCCCAGTGCATTTCTTAATTCTTTTTGATCTGTGGTCACGATAAAACCTTTCTCTTTAATAATAAACACCTAGGTCCTCCTTCACCTAAATGAAGTTCGAAACTGCATCAACTACTTTGTCATCGCAACCGAAATGTGCTTTTTTAAACTTCGTAAAATTAAGGGGATTTAAAAAATGACGTTGGAAGAAAGAATTGACCGTCTGGAGTCGATTGAGGAAATTCGTCAACTGGTGAGCAAATATTCCTTATCCCTCGATATGCGTGATCTTGATGCCCATGTTAATTTATTTGCTGAAGATATTCGTGTTAGTCGGGAGGCTACTGGACGCGCCCATCTTAAACAATGGCTAGATGATACACTAAGACCTCAATTCACCGGGACATCTCATCATGTCGGCAATCATATTATTGAGTTTGACGACTCTGACCATGCACATGGGGTACTTTATTCCAAGAATGAGCATGAGACACCCAGCGCAAGCGGGGATGAATGGGTAATTATGCAAATGCTTTACTGGGATAATTATGAGCGTATTGACGGGCATTGGTATTTTCGGCGGCGTCTGCCCTGCTATTGGTACGCCACTGATTTAAATAAACCACCAATCGGAGATCAAAAAATGCGCTGGCCTGACAGGGACGCCTATGAAGGCGCTTTCCATGATTTATTTCCCTCGTGGGAAAATTTTTGGAAAAACCCTCCCAAAGATTGCATCACGCCAGAAGTCGCTTCACCTGCACCATGGGGTGAATTTCTAAAAACAATGCGTGCCGGACAGCCGGATCCAAAAATCAAAGTTCGCTAAAAATAAAGTTAACTAATAATTAGGAAGTCCAAATGACACTCTTTAAACCTCATCGTCTCGGCGATATTGACTTAAATAACCGCATCGTGATGGCCCCAATGACACGCAGTCGAGCCGGACAGGATGACGAACCAACACCTTTAGTGATGGATTATTATACGCAAAGAACATCTGCAGGTTTGATTATCACCGAAGGCGTTTATCCCAGCTATGACGGAAAAGGGTATGTCCGCACACCGGGGATTGTGTCAGAAAAACAAATCTCAGCTTGGGAAAAAACCTGTCGCAAAGTTCACGAAAATAACGGCAGAATCGTTATGCAAATTATGCATTGCGGCCGTGTTGCGGCGGCAGCAAATAAAATAGAAACAGCCAGAACACTTGCCCCATCCCGCCTGCAAGCAGCAGGTAAAATGTATACTGACACCGATGGGATGGTTGCCCATGATGTGCCGGAAGAAATGACTTTAAAAGACATTGGGCAAACAATAAACGACTTCGCTACCGCCACTCAAAACGCAATAAATATCGGTTTTGACGGCGTTGAGTTACACGCGACGAGTGGCTACCTTCCTGCACAATTTTTATCCACTGGCACCAATCTACGCGAGGACGCTTATGGTGGATCCCTTGAAAACCGATTAAGATTTACGTTGGATGTTCTTGAGGTGATGATTGATCGCGCTGGCGCTGGACGAGTAGGCATGCGCATTTGCCCAGGCAACCCATTCAATGATTTACATGATGATAATCCTGCGGAAACTTTCGCAGCATTGCTGGACGCCGTCTCGCCCAAAAACCTCGCCTATCTGCATGTCATTCGTATGGACCCTTTGATTAATCGCGGCGTTGATAATATCGCACTGGCGCAAAAACATTTTGACGGTCCCCTTATATTAAATGAAAGTTTCGACAAAGAAGCCGCACAAAAAATGATTGAAAGCGGCACGGCAGATGCCGTCTCATTTGGCAGATTATTTGTTTCCAATCCTGACCTTGTAAGTCGTTTTAAGACCGGCGCACCGCTCGCGGAGATGGAACGAAGCACACTCTACACACCAGGCGAAAAGGGATATACGGATTATCCGTTTCTCTGAAAATCAAAATTATAACAAAATATTATTTTTGTGCTGCAGCATCTTGCGTGATTTTGAGGAAGCTCGGTGGCTCACCGCCGCCAAACACCTCCAGACATGCGCCGGAAATATAAGCCGACACGGGATCTGCCAAAAACAGACAAGCATGAGCAATGTCTTGAGGCTGACCCATTCGCTTCATAGGAAGATTATCTGCAAGATAGGCCATGCCTTTCTCGCCGCCGTAATGAGACTCGGATGCTTCAGTTTTTACCAACCCAACAATAATGGCATTAACCCGAACATCAGGCGCCCATTCCATCGCCAATGATGTAGTGACATTTATCAGCCCGGCTTTTGCAGCACCATAAGCGACAGTACCCGGTGACGAACGTGTAGCCGAGACACTTGAGATGTTAATGATACAGCCGTTTACTTCATTAGCGCGCATATAATTATAGGCGGCTTGTGACAAATAGATTGGCGCTAGCAGGTTCAACTTTATGACTTTCTCAGTCAAAGACGCGCTGGCTTCTGCGGAAGCGACTGGTGGCCCCCCTCCCGCATTATTAATCAAGGTGGTAATTGGATGCCCGAAACTCGCCGCAAAATCAAGTAGCTTTTCTGCGTTTTCAGCCTCTCTAATATCAAGTTCAATAAAATGAATCTGATCAGCAATCTCACTATCAAAAGCTTCAGGCGCAGAGCGTCCGCAAATCGCAATATGCGCGCCTGCCTTAGCAAAAGCAGTGGTGATTCCCCTCCCAATACCCTTACCGCCTCCGGTAACGATGATTGTTTGACCGCTTAAACCCTTCATGAGTGCCTCCAATGTTGCTAAGTATTGCGTAATTCTAACCTCATGTCTAAGTTTAGTTGTTTTTAAAAGTCAAAGGGGCAATTAGAGGGGAAATCATGCAAACAATTCCCGGCATCTTAAAACAAACAGCCAAAAATAATCCTGACCTTGCAGCAATTGTTGATAATGGGACGACCACCAGCTATCGCGATTTACAACATCAGGTTTTAAAAATCGCCGCAGCCTTCCAAGCAAAAGGTCTTACCAAAGGGGATAAATTTGCTATTTGGGCCCCCAATTGTGCCGAGTGGATTGTAACAGCGCTCGCCGGTCAGACGTTAGGGGGAGTGCTTGTCACATTGAACACACGATATAAAGGGTCGGAGGCAGCCGATATTATCCGGCGTTCAGGATGCAAGCTTCTGCTCACAGTCGATGGATTTCTTGGACTTGATTATCCCTCCATGCTGTGCAGTGAAGATCTCCCCGATTTGCAGGAAACAATTATATTAAGAGATAAAGAGGGTGATCAGGGCTTCCAGAATCTCTTGAATTTTGCTGATGCGCCACTTGCTGAGGAGGCGCTTGATGAAATTGACCCAGAAGATGCGTCGGACATAATTTTCACTTCCGGAACGACCGGCCTCCCCAAAGGGGCAGTCACGCATCACGGGCAAAATATCAGTGTCTTTGATGTTTTCACAAAGGCAATTGATATGCACCAAGGGGATCGTTATCTGGTGGTGAACCCCTTCTTCCATAGTTTTGGTTATAAAGCGGGGTGGTTGAGCTGTCTTATCCGCGCCGCCACTATTTATCCGCTTGGCGTTTTTGACCCCGGTGAGGTTTTAAAACGCATTGAAGAAGATAAGATTACAGTTATGCCGGGTGCACCAACAATTTTTCAAACCATGATGGATCACCCCGATTTTAAAAAAAGAGATGTGTCATCCCTGCGCCTGGCCACCACAGGTGCAACAGTGATACCTGTCGACCTAATTAGAAAAATGCATGAAGTTATCGGCATTGATAATGTGTATTCCGCCTACGGCCTCACCGAAACTTGCGGCGTTGTTTCATTATGTCAGAAAGGCGATGATTTTGAAACAATCGCAACTACAGTTGGACGCCCCTTACCTGAAACAGAAGTGATTCTCGTGGATGAAGACGGCAATCAAGTCATCACAGGCGAAGAGGGCGAAATCTGGGTTCGTGGTTTCAACGTAATGCAGAGTTACCTTGATGCACCAGAAGATACCGCGCGCACCATAACCTTAGATGGCTGGCTCAAAACCGGTGATGTCGGCACGATGGATGAAAAAGGCTATCTTCGTATAACCGACAGGAAAAAAGACATGATTATTGTCGGTGGGTTCAACGCCTATCCAGCAGAAATTGAAAAATGGCTGATGCAGCATCCCGAAGTGGTTGATGCTGCCGTTATCGGCATGGCAGATGACCGTCTTGGCGAAGTACCGCAAGCCTTCATTCTTTCCCGCACCCCAGAAATTGACACAGATGCATTGATCACATGGGTTAAAGAAAGAATTTCAAATTTCAAAGTTCCCCGCAAAATAACCGTACTTGAAGATTTGCCGCGGAATGCATCTGGTAAAGTTCAGAAGTTTTTATTGGAGAAAATGTAGGTATTTGGAAAATAAATTCTGCAAAAACGATGTTTTTTCCACATTTATGATAAAAATTCGTAAAAAACTGTTTTAATTTTACGCATATTTGATATTCTCTTGGGATATGTAAACAATTGACACAGAAGGACCCTTAAAATGAGTCAAGCAGCCATAGAAACCAGCAATATGCACAGCGTAAATGTGGCCCCGGCATTGAGTCTGATTGAGAAAAATGCACCCGAGGGTAAAGAGAATAGACAGATTCCTAAAAGCAGTATTGAAGCACTTCGTGAGCAGGGTTTTTTCAGAATGCTCCTTCCCAAACAATATGGCGGCTACGAATGCACACCTCAGGAATTTTTTCGCGCAGCGATAGATATTGCCGAGCGTGATATGAGTACAGCTTGGGCTGGTGGCATTATTGCTGTTCACGCATATCAGCTAGCTATTATGCCGCCTCAAGCGGCCGAGGAGGTCTATGCGGACTCACCGGATACGCTTATTTCATCTTCTTACAATCCAGTAGGTGCGAAAGTGAAAACAGTTGATGGCGGTTTTGAGCTGTCGGGTCGTTGGGGGTGGAGTAGCGGTTCTAACCACTGCTCATGGACTTTACTTGGCGGCGTGATCACCGATCATCCAGACGGTATTCATTATAGAACATTCCTGCTCCCACGAAGTGATTACGGTATTGAAGAAACATGGTTTCCGATGGGACTCCACGCGACAGGTTCAAATGATATTGTTATTGAAGAGCCTATCTTTATCCCCGAACACAGAACTCACATCCAAATGGATGGTTTTAATTGTGTTCATGAGCAAGAAAATCCAATGTATTCAATTCCTTGGGCGCAGCTTTTTATCCGTGTTGTATCCTCACCCTCTATTGGTGCGGCGAAACACGCCCTGCGCTTGTTCATTGAAAACGCTACATCCAGTTCCACTGACCCTACACGTCTTGCCGGAGATCCAGATGTGACTGTAAGAATTGCGAAAACAGCAACACTTATTGATGAGACTGAAGCCATTATTTTCAGAAACTTTGATGATATGCTCGACAAGGTAAATAAGGGCGAAGAAATCCCCATGATTGACCGCGTCAAGTATCGCTATCAAGCCAGCCTTGTTATTGAGCGCATGATGGAAGCTGTAGACCTGATTTTCGATGTAGCCGGTGGACGTAGCGTCTACGATGGCTCGCCTATTCAGTCTTTGTGGCATGACATTCACATTGCTCGGGCGCATGTTGCAAATAACCCTGTCGGCTTTGCCCGTAATTTTGGTGGCATTCACATTTCAGGCGAAAGCACGGACTTGTTTGTTTAATGGCAGAATATCTCGCCCAACCACCTGAAGGCAGGTTCGTTGAAGCCGGTCTTATCAAGATGCATGTTCTTGAATATGGGAACCCAGAAAACCCTGCCGTGGTTTTTGTCCACGGATCGGGGCCGGGGAATTGCGGTTATGCAAATTTCAGCAAAAACGCACAAGACTTTGCAGATGCAGGTTTTTATGTCGTTCTACCTGACCTCATAGGTTTCGGATACACTGATAAACCAATTGACCTTGGTGATTACACGCTTGACCTATTCTGTGACACTCTTAAAGCAGGGTTGATTTCACTTGGCATTTCCTCTTGCAGTTTTGTTGGAAATTCCTTGGGTGGAGGGATAGCTGTTCAGATTGCCCTCAATGATCCTGGATTTATTCATAAGCTTATTTTGATGGGTCCGGGCTGTATTGAAGAACAGCAAGATTATTTCACCATGCCGGGCATAGCCAAAATGGTCGATGCGCTTAAAGACGGACTTACTCAGGAAACACTTCAAAAAGTGTTAAAGAACTTTGTTCATGATGAGGCGCTTATCACATCTGACCTCATAGCTATGCGCTGGCATGTGGCGCAGAATCAACCAAAAGAAGTCATCACAACGATGAAAACCCCTAATCTTGGGCCCAGACTAAAAGAACTGACATGCCCAATCCTTACTTTTTGGGGTGCTGATGATTTATTCATGCCACCTCAAGGAAAACAGACATGTCTCAGGGCAAATAATCAATCGCGTCTCATTGAGGTAAATGCTTGTGGTCATTGGGTAATGATTGAACATCCACGCATGTTTAATGCCACCTGCATTGACTTTTTGAAACATGACTAGAAAATAAAATTTAATAAAATTAATCGGGGATGATGAGATGGGAATAGAAAATCTAGGATATGTCAGAATGCAAATGACTGACCCACAAGCATGGGCAGACTTTGCCGTTGATGTTTTGGGCTTTGGCGTTGCTGAACATGATGACGAAAATGGGTCAAAATATCTGCGTATGGATGATGCACCCTTCAGGTATATTGTTGAACAAGGTGACGAAGATAAATTTGTAGCAAGTGGTTTACAGCTTTCCTCTGCTGAGGCATATGCCGCACTGGTCGAAAAACTCCAAGCCGCTGGCGTTCAAGTCAAAACTGGCTCAGATGATGAAGCCAAAAGACGAGCGGTTACCGCTTTTTCATCTTGCTATGACCCATCGGGGAATCTCGTGGAGTTTTATCACGGGCGGCATGAGGGCAATCCTTTTTCCCCCAACCATAATATAAAGGCTTTTATTACTGGCGAGATGGGGCTTGGACATCTGGTTATTCCTGCTCCTGAAAATGAAGCAACTGAGGAATTTTATATCTCATTGTTTGGCTTTGGTATAAGTGACGACCTTACCCTACCCCCGCCCGCAGAAGGTGCGCCCAATCAACGCGTTTTATTTATGCATGCTGATAATCCGCGCCATCATTCGCTCGGCCTTTACAATTTTCCAAGTCCAACAGGTCTTATCCACCTAATGATTGAAGTCGGGTCAATTGATGAAGTCGGATATTGCATGGATCGTGTTAAAAAGGCTGGGCTACATATTTTCTCTGATCTTGGTCGCCACTCCAATGACGAAATGGTATCGTTCTATTTCTTTGCCCCTGGTGGTATGGGACTGGAATATGGCTTTGATGGTAAACAGGTTGCAGACTGGTCACAATACACGCCGACCAAAACAACCTCGGGAGATTATTGGGGACATGAATATGATTTCCCACAGATTGGTGAGTAACCAACCAATCAGGGCACTTTCCAAAAAAGTGTCTTCATGTAGAATATCGGAAAGGGCCTTAATATGAGCCAAATTAACGAAAACGAAACTGTTCCACGCGAAGAAAAAGAAGTGGTTTACGAAGAGGAAAACCCGATACTTTATGAGGTCGTGGACAAGGTTGCTTACATTACACTAAACCGCCCAACTTATCATAATAGTCAGAACAGCCAGATGCTTTATGCGCTGGACGATGCTTTTTATAAGGCTGTCGGCGATGATGGCGTTAAGGTGATTGTGCTGAAAGGCAATGGCAAACATTTTTCAGCAGGTCATGATATTGGAACACCCGGACGAGACTTCACCATTGGTCGAGAAGACCGCCGGACGATGATTTATAATCACGACAATAAGCCCGGCGCTGAAAAAGCATTTATTCGCGAAACTGAAGTTTATCTCGGCTTTTGCAATCGCTGGCGCGAAATCCCTAAACCGACAATCGCTCAGGTGCATGGCGGATGTATTGCCGGCGGCCTGATGCTGGCTTGGGTATGTGATTTAATTATCGCTTCCGACACGGCCTTCTTCCAAGATCCAGTTGTCCAAATGGGCTTCCCTGGAGTTGAGTATTTTGCACACCCCTATGAACTTAATGTTCGCATGGCGAAAGAGTTTCTGCTTCTTGGTGAGCGCTGGTCAGCAGATCGCGCCTTGTCTGCAGGAATGATTAACCGTGTCGTCCCAATAGATGAACTGGCAGAAAATGTTACTCAGACAGCTTTAAAGATTGCCACCCAGCCACGCCTTGCAGCGCT
>NYTN01000049.1 GCA_002683515.1 Rhodobiaceae bacterium | reverse complement strand
CGGCCATGAACGACCTTGCCGATGTCGCTGCCGAATTTAGAGCCAGACACGGGCGACGCTTGCGTGTGGCAACGAAATACACTCATCTTACTACCGATTTCTTTGGTCGGCACGGCGCCGATGACTGCGAACTTGTGCAAAGTTTTGGTGCAACCGAGGGTGCCCCAGGCTCTGGTGCGGCAGAGGCGATTGTCGACATCACCTCAACTGGCGCAACCCTGGCGGCAAATAACCTGCGGATTCCTGAAGATGGGGTCATACTAAAAAGTGAAGCTCAACTAGCGGCATCCTTGAAGGCAGACTGGTCAGATAAGGCACGTGCGGCGGCAAAATTTATACTGACACGCTTGGAGGCTTACCAAATTGCCAAAAAACAAATTAAAATCACCCTTAGATCTTCACCCGGCATGCTTTCTCCGAAGCTAAAGCCCCAGAAAGAAATTAAGGAACTCAAAAAAGAATATGATGCAAAATTGGTTGATATGTTCACTGGGTCATCCGATCAAGGGTCATCCTATACCTTTGTATTACCGACCAACCAACAGGCGGCATTTATGGATGATATGATAAGCAATCAGCTTTTTGAGATTGGGGAAGTGTCAAAACCGGATTTTCTATATTTTCAGCGATGTGAAATGCTGGAGCGTTTATTGGGTCGGCTGGTTTAACCTTCTCATAACGCAAAATAAAACTGGGATCTTCAGTTTTATTTTAGAGACCCCGGCTTGATAGTGTTTCAGAGCGCCATTGAATCGGCAGATATGTTTGGCCCCTCAATAACTGAAAGCGGCTAGCCTACCCAGTACTGCATAAGCAAATTTTAAACAATGGGGTTAATATCAGCAAAGTTAGACCATTTAAAAAATTAAAATATAAAATTAATTGCAGTTTTTTTATTTTTACCTCTTGAAACTATCGAAGCAGGCTCTTATCTCTGAATTGTTTCAGTAACCCGACATATATCAAACGGGTAATGACATGAGAAATACAAGTTTATTCCAAGATGAGGAGGAAGAAAAATGGCATTTCGCCCAATGCATGATCGCGTATTGGTTCGTCGTATAGACGAGGATTCCAAAACTGCGGGTGGGATTATCATCCCCGATTCCGCGCAAGAAAAACCATCACAAGGTGTCATTGTCGCTGTCGGTACTGGCATCAGGTCCGAAGACGGTAAAGTTACACCGCTTGATGTTAAGCCCAAAGATAAAGTACTTTTTGGGAAATGGTCAGGAAATGAAGTCACTATTAATGGTGAAGAACTTCTGATTATGAAAGAGTCCGATATCCTCGGCATTATCGACTGAACAGTTTAAAAACCCTGTTTTAAAAAAACACAGTATATTAACGGAGAAACTCACAATGGCAAAAGAAGTCAAATTTGGTTCTGAAGCCCGCGAAAAAATGATTGCAGGCGTAGATATTCTCGCTGATGCAGTCAAGGTTACACTTGGCCCAAAAGGACGTAACGTTGTTTTGGATAAGTCATTTGGCGCACCACGCACCACTAAAGACGGTGTATCCGTCGCAAAAGAAATTGAACTTGAAGACAAGTTCGAGAATATGGGCGCACAAATGGTTCGTGAAGTAGCTTCACGCACCAATGATGAAGCCGGTGACGGAACAACCACTGCAACAGTACTCACACAGGCAATTGTTCGTGAAGGCGCTAAATCAGTTGCTGCCGGAATGAACCCAATGGATCTCAAGCGCGGTATCGACAAAGCTGTCAAAGTTGCTCTTGGTGATCTGGAGAAGCGTTCCAAGAAAGTTAAAAGTAATGAAGAAATCGCACAGGTTGGAACTATTTCTGCCAATGGTGAGATTTCCATCGGTGACATGATAGCCGAAGCCATGCAAAAGGTTGGTAATGAAGGCGTTATCACTGTTGAAGAAGCCAAAGGCCTCGACAGTGAGCTTGATGTCGTTGAAGGCATGCAGTTCGACCGTGGTTACCTGTCTCCTTACTTCATAACAAATGCTGACAAAATGACTACCGAGTTGGATGACCCGCTTATCCTGTTACATGAATCTAAACTTACAAACCTTCAGCCAATGCTCCCAATTCTCGAAAGCGTCGTGCAATCATCACGCCCACTTCTGATCATTGCGGAAGACATTGAGGGTGAAGCACTTGCAACACTTGTGGTGAACAAGCTTCGCGGTGGTCTAAAAATTGCTGCAGTAAAAGCCCCAGGGTTTGGTGATCGTCGTAAAGCCATGCTTGAAGACATTGCCATTCTAACCGGCGGACAAGTTATTTCTGAAGACCTTGGCATCAAACTCGAAAATGTCACCTTGGATATGCTCGGCACATCCAAGCGTGTTTCTATCACAAAAGACGAAACAACAATTGTCGATGGTAGCGGTAAGAAAAAAGACATTGAGGGTCGTGTTGCTCAAATCCGGTCACAAATCGAAGCTACAAGCTCCGACTATGATCGCGAAAAGCTTCAAGAACGTCTTGCCAAATTGGCTGGCGGTGTTGCCGTTCTTAAAGTCGGCGGTTCAACTGAAGTTGAAGTGAAAGAACGCAAAGACCGTGTTGATGACGCATTAAACGCAACTCGTGCAGCAGTTGAAAGCGGCATTGTCCCTGGTGGCGGTACAGCTCTGCTTCTTGCGGCTATGAAAATCGACAAACTTGAAGATGATAATTCCGACATTCAGGCAGGCATTAATATTGTCCGCCGTGCTCTGGAATCCCCCATCCGTCAGATTTCTGAAAATGCTGGTGTTGAAGGCTCTATCGTAGTCGGTAAAGTTCTCGAGTCCAAAGGTAAACTCGGCTTTGACGCCCAGAACGAAGTCTATATCGATCTCGTCGCTGCCGGTATCATCGACCCGACCAAAGTTGTCTCTACTGCGCTAAGAGATGCGGCATCCGTTGCCGGTCTTCTTATCACTACAGAGGCTATGGTCGCTGACAAGCCTGAGCCAAAAGGCGCAGCCCCTGCAATGCCTGATATGGGCGGCATGGGTGGTATGGGCGGCATGATGTAAATTATCTGCTTTTAGACTTTTAAAAGGGCTGCTTTTAGCGGCCCTTTTTTATCTAAAATCCGTTAATGACCTGACCGCCATCTATCGTAAGGGTCTGACCATTCACATATGAACCGGCAGGTGAGGCTAAAAATACTGCAGCGCCGGCGATTTCATCTGGTGAACCAATACGTTTCATTGGTGTAGTAGACGTTGCCACTTCCAGAATTTCGGGGTTATCCCAGAGCGCTTTCGCAAAATAAGTTTTAATAAGCCCCGGCGCGATAGCATTGGTACGAATATTATCCACGCCATGTTCAACTGCCATATTACGCGCCAGCGCAGAGTCTGCCGCCTTTGACAGGCCATAAACGCCAAGAGTTGGCTGACCCATTTGACCAGCGATTGAGGAAATAACAATAATCGCGCCGTCCTTGCGTTCCTTCATGCCGGGAACAACCATGTTCATCAGCCAGTGATTAGATTTAACATTACATTCCATAACACGATCAAAAGCTTCATCAGGACAATCTGCGGAAGGGCCATAATAAGGATTTACTGCAGCATTACACACTAGAATATCTATCCGCCCGAATGCCTTTTCAGTTTCATCAACGAGATTCTGTAAGGCATCTTTATCGCCAATATGGGCGGCTATAGTTTTGGCGCGCCCCGGATACTTATTGTTAATCGCCTCGGTGACAGCATCACAGGCGTCCGCTTTACGGCTGGATATAACGACATTCGCACCATGCTCAGCCATCCGAACAGCAATCGCTTCGCCGATACCTCTTGATGAACCGGTAATGACGGCTGTTTTGCCAGATAGATCGAATAATTCCACTTCTTTACCCCTCGTATAAACCCCGTAAAAATAATTCCATCCGTAAGGTATCAGCTTTTAAAAAATCTGCAATTTTCATCTTGAACTAACGACTTAGTTGAGGCAATTTCCTGCCATGTTAGCAAAGAAATCACTTCCAATAAAAATTGAGAGCTTACAGACTGTAGCATCCAATTACGATGCTCTACTATGTGATGTATGGGGCGTCATTCATAACGGCTATAATTTGTTTCCCGGCGTTGGCGAAGCCTTGCAAGCTTGGCGGGAAAATGTAGGCCCTGTTCTATTACTTACCAACGCGCCAAGACCTGCGGAAGCAGTTCAACGCCGCCTAGATCGCATGGACTGCACACGCGACGCCTATGACGGCATTCTGTCCTCTGGTGATGCAGCGCGCGAGATACTTTCACAACGCGGTGCCGAGGGACAGGTTTGTTATTTTGTCGGCGCAACCAAAGACGTTGATGTCCTGAACGGCATTGATATTGAATTTGCTCCTGTTGAAGAAGCTGATTTCATTTTGCTAACAGGGATGAGCAATGACATGGAACAAACACTTGAAGATTATGACGACGAGATTGCACTTTGGCATAAACATAATATACCTTTGATATGCGCTAATCCCGATCGCATTGTTCAGATTGGAGAGCAAGTAATTTACTGTGCAGGTGCACTAGCGGAAATTTACGAAGATAAAGGCGGAGAAGTTATCTGGCTCGGCAAGCCGCATTTGCCGATTTATGATACGGGGTTCTCTCGAATTCAAAAAATGACCAATATGGAAAAACCTCGTATTTTGGCTATTGGTGACGGTTTTAAAACCGATATACCCGGCGCCAATGCAGCTAATTTGGATGTGCTTTTCATTACGGGAGGGTTAAGCGAAACACTTACGCAAGAATCGCAAACCCCGGAAGATGTAGCTGCAATTCTGCGAGACTATGACTCATATGCGCATTATTTTATGAAACATCTGATATGGTGAGCTATGGGATTGTTTCGCGACCTTTCACAACTACCTGAGACTGCCAAAGGCGGCGTATTGGTAATCGGCAATTTTGATGGCGTACATAAGGGCCATCAGGTTGTACTTTCGCGTGCCCTTGAAAAAGCCCAAGAAATCGAGGGAGAGAGAAAGACAGAGGTCACGGTTCTGGTGTTTGACCCTCATCCCCGACAATATTTTGCCCCCCATGCACCTTCCTTGAGGCTGACGCGACTGGAGACACGCGCGCGGTTACTCGAACAATATGGCGCAACCAATATAGTGGCATTAACATTTAATAAGAACATGGCGGAAATGTCTGCAGAAGATTTTATACAAAAAATCATTATTGAAAGTTTTGGTGCGCGCGCCGTTTGCATCGGCCATGATTTTCATTTCGGTAAGAATCGTGCAGGGACGCCAGACATGTTAAAAACAGCCGGAGATGTTCATGGTTTTGACGTGCTATTCATCGCTGCGGTGTCTCCCGATAATGCCGGAGAAAGACCTTATTCCTCAACAGCAATAAGGGAGTGCTTAACCCGCGGAGAAATCTCTCAGGCCACCAACCTTCTTGGCGACGCCTGGCGTTTAGAAGCCGACGTTCAACAAGGCGATCAAAGAGGCCGTACCATTGATTTTCCAACAGCCAATCTATCTCTTGAAGATTATCACCTGCCTTTATTCGGTGTATATGCCGTTACCATTGAGATGCTAAACGGTTCATTTGGCGGGCAAAAATTCACAGGGGTCGCTAATCTTGGTATTCGCCCAAGTTTTGAAACCGAAGCTCCTCGTCTTGAAGTTTTTATTTTTGATTTTGACGGCGACATTTATGGCGACACATTAAGCGTTGGGCTGGTTGACTTTATCCGCCCTGAACAGCAATTTGACAACCTTGACGCACTTAAGGCACAAATCGCACGGGATGTCCAATCAGCCCGTGAAGTGCTTGCAAGCCTCTAACCGCATTGGTAAAACCCCGCATGGATGAAAATCTAAGAGACTATAAGGAAACACTTAATCTTCCCCAAACCGACTTTCCGATGAAAGCAGGGCTGCCGAAGCGTGAGCCGGATATTTTAGCATATTGGGAAAAAATCGGCCTTTATGACCGTTTGCGTGATGCCGCGAAAGATAAAGAAAAATTCGTGCTGCATGATGGCCCCCCCTATGCCAATGGCGATATTCATATCGGACATGCGCTGAACAAAATACTTAAAGACATTATTGTTCGCTCCCGTCAAATGACAGGTAAAAACGCCGTCTATGTCCCAGGATGGGATTGTCACGGGTTACCGATTGAATGGAAAATTGAAGAACAATATCGCGCCAAGGGTCTGAACAAGGATGAAGTCCCCGCCACTGAATTCCGGGCCGAATGCCGAAGCTTTGCTGAAAAATGGGTCGCGATACAATCTGAGCAATTCCAACGCCTCGGTATTATCGGTGATTGGAACAAACCCTATACAACCATGGCTTTTGATGCTGAGGCAGTCATTGTTCAGGAATTCCAGAAATTCGTTATGAATGGCGCACTATATCGTGGTTCAAAACCCGTCATGTGGTCAGTGGTTGAAAAAACCGCACTCGCCGAGGCCGAGGTTGAATATGAGGAACATGTCTCACCAACAATTTTCGTCAAGTTTCCTGTCAAACAAGCCGCCGACCCCGCATTAACCGAAGGGGTTTCAGCTGTTATCTGGACTACAACACCCTGGACCATTCCCGGCAATCGAGCGATGGCCTGCGCCAAATCCCTTAATTACGGCTTGTATCAGGTCGGTGGTGAAAAACTCATTTTGTGTGATGACCTTGCCGAGCGTGCTATGAGCGCCGCCGATATAACTGATTACCAGCGCCTAAGTGATGTTGAACCGGAAGGCCTGATTTGCTCACATCCGTTTGCCGGACAGGGCTATGACTTTGATGTGCCAATACTGGCCGGTGATTTTGTGACAGCCGAAACAGGAACAGGGCTGGTCCATATTGCCCCCGGGCATGGTCAGGATGACTATGAACTTGGTTTAAAACACAAAATAGAAGTTCCCTTCACAGTTGATGAAGCGGGCGTGTATTTTGACCATGTGCCGATTTTTGCCGGCAAAAGAGTTTTGGATGAAAATGGCATTAACGGTGATGCGAATGGCGCAGTTATAACAGCACTGATTGAAGCTAATGGACTTTTTGCCAAAGGCAAATTACGTCACCAATATCCCCATAGCTGGCGTTCAAAAGCCCCGTTAATTTTCAGAAACACACCGCAATGGTTCGTGTCTATGGATCACAATAATCTGCGAGATAAAGCCCTGAAAGCCATTGATGAAGTCGATTGGTTCCCTAAATCCGGACGTAACAGAATTCACGCAATGATAGAAAACCGCCCCGACTGGGTGCTGTCGCGGCAACGCGCTTGGGGCGTACCGCTGACGGTATTTGTGAACCGTCAATCGGGTGAGATTTTACGCGATGAAGCAGTCAATCAACGTATTGTCGACGCGGTGAAAACCCATGGCGCAGATGCTTGGTTCAACACCGACCCGCAGTTTTTTCTCGGTGACGCCTATCAAGCATCAGATTACGAGCAAGTGAACGATATTCTTGATGTCTGGTTTGATAGCGGCACAACACATGCCTTTGTGCTGGAAGAGCGCGACATCCTTCACTGGCCAGCTGACGTCTATTTGGAAGGCTCTGACCAACATCGTGGCTGGTTTCACTCCTCCTTGCTCGAGTCCTGCGCGACGCGCGGTGTCGCCCCCTATAAAAATGTAATTACCCATGGTTTCACCATGGATGAAAAAGGTCGAAAAATGTCCAAATCTACGGGCAATGCTGTCGACCCGCTTAAAGTCATTGACCAATCAGGAGCTGAGATTATCCGGCTCTGGACCACAAGTTGTGACTACAGTGAAGATCAACGTATCGGGCCGGAAATCATCAAAGCTAATACAGATGCTTATCGCAAAATGCGAAACTGTTTCCGTTTTCTTCTCGGTAACCTATCAGGTTTCAATGATACTGAAAAAAGTGAACTGCAAGATTTACCCGAGCTCGAGCGTTTTATGCTGCATCGCCTCAGCGAGGTCAGCGATGAAGTGCGGGCCGGATATGAAGGTTTTGACTTCCGACGTGTTTACCAAACATTGTTTAATTTTATGACAGTGGAACTGTCGGCGTTTTATTTCGATATCCGGAAAGATGCATTATATTGCGACCCCGAGGAAAGCCCTGAAAGACGAGGTTGCCGCACCATTATGGATATAACTTTTAACTGTCTGACAAGTTGGCTGGCTCCGGTTTTATGTTTCACCACTGAAGAGGTTTGGCAAAGCCGTTTTGGTGAAACCCGTGGTTCCATTCATGAGCAACAATTCCCTGACATTCCTTCAGATTATCAAAATGATGACCTAGCGGCAAAATGGGAAGTCATTCGCAAAATTCGCCGCGTAGTAACCGGCGCACTAGAAATTGAACGGCAGGAAAAGCGTATTGGCTCCAGTCTTGAGGCCGCGCCCGTTGTGTTTATTCCTAGGGCAGACTGGTATGATAAAACGCAGGACTTGAATATGGCCGATATTTGTATTACCTCGCAGATTGATATCCGCAATGAAACGCCGCCCTCAGATGCTTTCACGCTAGATGATGTCAAAGAAGTCGGCGTGATCCCGGCTTTAGCCGTTGGACAAAAATGTCGCCGGAGTTGGAAAATATTACCGGATGTCGGCAGTATTAAAGCTTATCCGGATTTAAGCCCCCGCGATGCTGAGGCTGTGTCAGCTTTTGACACCCAAAGCGGATAGCTTCATGGGCACCCTCACCTCATTTAAGTCTCTCTTGAAACAGGGGCCTGCTAGAAAAGGGCTTATCACTTGCTTGGCGCTCATTTTTATCGACCAATTGAGCAAGCAAATCGTTTTGATGCAAATTTCAGAGACAGACCGCATGCAGGTTCTTCCAATTCTCGATTTTATCCTGATATGGAACACGGGCATCAGCTATGGGCTTTTTGCCAGTTCAGGCATGGTGGGGCGCATCATCCTATCTGCTCTGGGCCTCCTAATAACTCTATTTCTGCTTGTGCAAATGGCTCGTTCAACAGCAAAATTGGAACGACTTGGTTATTGTCTTATTATTGGTGGCGCGATAGGCAATATAATTGATCGTATTATTTATGGCGGGGTTATTGACTTCATAAGTTTTCATTACGAAAACTATTATTGGTATGTCTTTAATCTTGCCGATGTTTGGATTAGTTTAGGTGTTATAACGATTTTACTGGACAGTTTTCTTCTGTCTGGCAAAACTCCCGATAGGGTCTAATCTCCTGAATAATTAGATATTATAATGGTGTTTAATGTGCCATTACCTGATATGGAATTGCTTAACAAGGAAACAAGGAAAGTGAGCATGACAAATTTGAAAATGAACCACGGGAAAAATATCCTCGGATTTTTGTGTATGACACTGACAGTCTCAGCCTGTGGCGGCGGTCTATCAGACGCTTTCGCCTACAAAAAAAACCCCCCGGATGAATTCGCTATTTTGAAAAAACAACCGCTGATTATTCCGCCTGATTATTCTTTGAAACCACCAAATGAAGCTGGCAGTAAAATTGCCCGCACCAGCACGCGTGTTGAAGCCGAACAAATATTGACCGGTAGAGAAGTTGACATTTCAGAAATTGCCTCAGACGGCGAGAAAGAAGTTCTTGACCGCATAGGCTCCGACCCAAGCCAAAACAATGTCCGTTCAAAAATCCGAAATGATGGCAATACTGTTATCGTCAAAGAGCAAGCTGTCACGGAAAATCTAATTTTAAATACGACCGGAGAATAGGCTGAATTTCGTGATGTTTTTCCGGTCGTCTTTTCGGTCTTCAGGACGTAGCTTTTATTTTCTGTTTGCGATGATGAGTATAGCTTTCTCAGCTTGCACGCAATCTACTGATAAACCTCAAAATATTAAAACAGACCGCCTACCAAACGGGCTTGAGATTGTTGTTATCACCGACAAAAGGGCCCCGGTCATTACTCATATGGTCTGGTATAAAGCTGGTGGAATTGATGACCCTCAGGGGAAATCAGGTATCGCGCATTACTTCGAACATTTGATGTTTAAAGGGACTGACACCCTCGCATCGGGAGAATTTTCAGAGAAAATCGCCATGATGGGCGGCAGTGAAAACGCCTTTACAGCTCATGACTACACAGCATATTTCCAGCGTATCTCAGCTGACAGGTTGCCCGAGGTCATGAAACTGGAAGCTGACCGCATGGCGAATCTGATATTTGTTGAGGAACAGGCTTTATCTGAACGTGATGTTGTGTTGGAAGAACGCTCATCCCGCACCGACTCCAAGCCGATTGCCCTTCTGGGAGAAAAATTGCGTCATGTCTTGCATAAGCCACATCCCTATTCCCGCCCGATTATCGGCTGGCGCCACGAAATTGAAAAGTTACGCGTGGAGGATGCCAAGAGGTTTTATAAACGCTTTTACGCGCCAGATAATGCTATTCTAATTGTTGCTGGCGATGCAGATATGCCGGAAGTTAAAAAACTCGCAGCACGTTATTACGGTGTAATCCCGCCCGCGAATAAGCCGAAAAATCAGCTTATAGAAGCTGGTATCTTGTCCTCTCCCGAAGCAATTTATATTCAAGATGTGCGTACCCACCAACCGGTCCTGCAACGCATATACCGACTTCCTGTTTGGAGCAGGGATAATACTAAACCCTTTGTAGCTCTTGAGTTACTGATGGAAATTTTGTCGTCAGGCACAACAGGGCGGTTATATCAATCGCTCATTGTAAATGAGAAAATTGCCGTAAGCGTCGGGGGATGGGCAGATACAATGCGCCGCGCTCATGGGGAGGCCGTGGTGTATATATCGCCCAGCGACACAACTCATGTAGACGACAATATTGCGCTTCTGGATGCTGAAATCAAAAAACTTAAGACTCAACAGGTAACACTTCAGGAACTTGAACGCGCCAAGACCAAAATTCTTGCCGACACTCTTTACGCGCGGGACAGTCAATTTGCCCAGGCACGGATTTATGGTTCCTTAATCTCAATTGGCTTAACGGTTGAAGATGTAGCGCGCTGGACAAAAGATATTGGGGCTGTTTCAGTCGATGATATTCTGAAGGCTGCAAATTTATACCTTGATGCAAGCCAAAGCATAACAGGGATACTAACCCCACCTATGGACACTTCAAATAAAACAAAACAAGGATCTCAAAAAACAGGGGCGCCAATATCATGAAGCAACATCTGGTAAAAATGATTGCCGGGTTCTGTTTTTTAATGGCAGTGGTTGCTTTGCCTTTTTCGACATCCGCCGATGCACTCGAAATACGTCAACTCACCAGCCCAAAGGGAATAAAGCTGTGGTTTGCAAAAGACACAAACCTGCCCATTATACAAGTGAGATTCTTGTGGCGTGGCGGAGCTGCAAATTTTGAACCTGGGCTGATCCGTTTTTTATCGACCATGCTAGATGAAGGTGCCGGAGACCTTAACGCCAAGGCCTTTCAGACCCGTAAAGAAGATTATGGCATTAAGCTTTCATTTTCTGCAGAAAAAGACAATTTTAGCGGTTCACTAAGGACTTTATCGAAGCATAAATATGAAGCTTTCTCTCTGCTAGCCCTTGCAGTCAACCAACCGCGCTTTGACCCTGCGCCTCTCGAAAGAATGCGCCAAGCGTTGATGGCAGGACATCGCAGTAGTGCCTCCAACAGTGGCACCATTGCTTCAGAAACATGGTGGCAAAATGCCTTGGAAGGGCATGCATATGGCAATGCTGTAAGAGGATCTCCTGAATTTACCCAAAAAGTTACGCCGGATATGTTGCGTAAAGCGCACCGACAGCTGTTTGCACAGGATAATCTGATTATATCTGTTGTAGGTGATATCGAGGAAACGGATTTACTATCCCAAATAGATAAGATTTTCTCCGAATTGCCAGTCCAAAATACCACCCAGAAAATCAAACCATTTGCCCCCTTGGATGGAAACTTTGTATTTGTTGAATTTCCCGGACCTCAAACCGAAATTATATTTGGGCATATCGGCATCCCCTTTGATGACTCCGATTATTACGCCGCACTTGTTGTGAATCATATTCTTGGTGGTAGTGGGTTTTCAGCACGCCTCATGACCGAAATTAGAGAAAAACGTGGCCTCGTTTACAGCGTCTATAGCTATCTGAATGAAACAGGCTCAATGCCAGTTTGGATGGGGAGAATGGGAACAAGCCATAAAAATGTTGAAGAAGCGCTATCTCTGCTGAGCACTGAATTAAAGCATATGCGTGAAGATGGCCCAAACGAAAGCGAGCTTGAAAATGCAAAAAATTATCTCAAGGGAAGTTATGCGCTTGGCTTTGACAGTGGCAAAAAAATTGCCTCACAAATGTTAAAAGCTCAATTTTTCGATTTGCCACAATCACATTTTAATAAACGTAATAGTTATATTGAAGCTATCACCCTTGAAGATGTCAGGCGCGTTGCCCGCCGACTTTTGAAGCCTGACCAGATAATTATTACGGCTGTCGGTGAAAAGAACCCGACAGAGTAGACATTTACTTGCCCTTCCATTGTGGGGCTCGTTTTTCGGCAAATGCCGTTCATATGGAAGGTTGCACCCACGAGAGCGGTCTATTCTTGTTT
>NYTN01000048.1 GCA_002683515.1 Rhodobiaceae bacterium | reverse complement strand
TTCCTTAATTTATGTTTTTCTATTTTGCCGGTGGCGGTGTAATTAAATTCATCGGCAATAATAAAAGCGTGAGGCACTTTATAATCTGCCAGTTTCTCGCGGGCATAAGCATCAAGTTGCTCTATTTCAGTCGGCATATTAAGCGTCAAAGCTACAATCAACTTTTCGCCGAGCCGGTCATCATGGACGCCAAAAGCGGCAATTTCTTTAATCGCTTCATGCTGACCCAGTGTTTGCTCGACCTCAGCACAATAAATATTTTCGCCGCCGGAGATAATCATATCGGTCTTACGATCGACGATATAAAGATAACCTTCTTCATCGAGATAACCGATATCGCCGGTATGCATCCAGCCATTTTTAATGGCCTTAGCTGTATCTTCAGGCCGGTTATAATAACCCTTCATGACTGTGGCGCCGCGAATACAGATTTCACCGGCCTCGCCAGTAGGCGTCTCATTGCCGTCATCTCCAAGGATTTTCATATCAACCATGGGCAGCACCAAACCTGCACTTTGTGGGGCGCGCATGAAAGCCTCCCCATTAGCCTGTGATACGGCACCTGTGGTTTCGGTCATGCCATATCCTGCACCCAATTGTGCATTCGGGTATGTTTCGGAAATATTTTTAAGAAGATTTTGAGTTGCGGCTTGCCCGCCGTTGGAAATTGAATTTAAAGAGGACAAATCGTAATCGGTTTCTTTCACCGCTTTTAACAAATCCCAATGCGTAGCTGGTACACCGCTTAATGTGGTGATTTTTTCTTTTTCTACCAGTGAAAGGGCCTGTTTGGCGTCCCATCTGTCCATCATGACAATTTTGCCGCCAATGGTCATGGTGGTGAGAAAAACGCTTGTCAAGCCGCTTACATGAAAAAGTGGATAAATCAGTAGGCCGCAAGGAGGCGGCATGTGTTCTTTGATGACGTCAACAGCCGTTTCATATTGGTCTGCAAGTCTATGAATAATGGTTTCCATTGCCATTTCGGTGTTCATCACGCTTGAAATCACATTGAGGTGACTCAAAATTGCTGCTTTTGCTCGTCCCGTTGTGCCAGAGGTGAAGAGCATAGATGCATTATCGACTTGAGTAAGTGTGATCGGTTCAGGCAACGGGGCGTGGGTCATTATGGTATCAAATGGCGTGCTATTATCATCCGATGCGAACAGGTTGCTATGGTCTGTAACTAAAGCGGGAAGGTCGCAGCCTGCTTCTCTAAGTTTTGTGAGCCTTTTTTCGTCTGCGATAACAAAAACACTGTCACTGTCATTCAAGGCAGCCAACATACTTTCGACATCATTACGGCTATTAAGAAGAACGGCGACACCGCCAGATTGAACAATGCCAACATAAGCAATCATCCATTCGGGACAGTTTTTCATATTAATGGCGACAGAATTACCCTTTTCCAGACCTTTTTCGGCGACTAGCCAAGCTGAAAGTGCATCTGCTTTTTTAAGGAACTCCGTATAGGTGAGGCGGTTATCATTATGAATTATAAATTCTTTTTCGCCATGCGCTCGTGCGGCATTAAAAATCGCGCAGACACTATCTGGTGACTTGTTAAACACTCGTAAAGACTGCCCTGACAGGGTTTTTTCCACTACTTCAAATGGTGCCCCCGGAGACATTAGCTTCGTAAGAATAGGATCGATTTCTTTTGTTTTACTCATTTAAAAAAATATGCTTATCTGTTTAATCTTAGGGACTATAAATTACGCATTAGCATATTTCAATACATCAAAAAATATTGTTTGCGTAATATAAGGGTATCTATTCTACGAATTTAGGGTATTGCATAAAAAAATAGGGGGGGTGTTGTGATTTTAACCGGAAAAACAGGTATCATTACAGGTGGTAGTGACGGAATTGGGCGGGCTATTGCCGCAAAATTGGCAAGTGAGGGCGCGCATGTTGTTATTTGCGCTAGAAATGCCGACAAATTGGAAGCGGTGGCTGAGGATATTAGAGCTGCCGGTGGATCTGTTGAAACGCGTGTTCAGGATGTTGCTGATACGAAAAGCTTCACCGCCATGATCGCTGATGTGGCTTCCTCCAATGGGTTAGATATTTTAGTCAATAATGCTGCTCATGTTGGATTTGGTTCTATTGCAGATGCCAGCCTTGAAGATTTTCGAGAAAACTTCAGAGTGAATGTTGATGCCACCTATGCTGGTATGCAGGTAGCTATCAAGGCTATGTCAAATAATTGTGGTTCTATCGTCAATATTTCTTCCATTAATGGAGATCGCGCTATGCCAGGTATGGCGGGTTATTCATCTTCAAAAGCTGCGCTCTTACATCTTACGCGTCTCGCCTCAATGGAAACCGCAGGGCTAAATATTCGTGTTAACGCTGTTACGCCTGGTCCAATTATGACACCCGGCACTGAAGCCTTTATTCAGTCCGACCCGAAGGCAGGTGAAGCGATTGCCGCAGGTATTCCGATGCAACGTATGGGCATGCCTGAGGAGGTTGCTAACGTGGTGCTATTTTTAGCATCCGATATGTCCTCCTATGTGACGGGCGCGAATATTCCTGTGGATGGCGGTAAGGCAAATGAGCTTGCTGTAAACCAAGGTTAATTATTAAAAACTAATTAGTTAGGAGATTAAAATGAAGCTAGAAGGTCAAGCTGCTATTGTGACCGGGGGTGGGCAAGGTATTGGTCGTGCTGTTGTAGAAAGACTTGCTGCCGAAGGTGCGAGGGTAGCCGTTCTGGATATGAGTTCTGATAATGCGCAAGAGGTTATTGATGGCCTGGATACCCCTTCAAATCATCTCGCGTTGCAAACCAATGTTGCAGACAGTGCTTCAGTAATTGCTTCCATCAGACAGGCACGAGAAACTTTCGGGCGACTGCATATGGCGGTTAATAATGCTGGCATCGGTCAGGCGCCGGGAGATGGGTCTGATAAATTTTATGAAGCTATGGGCAAGCGCACGGAAGAAATTACATCCGGACAAACGCCGACAACTCATGTTGATCATCTCATTCATATGGGTGATGAAGGTTGGGCCGGCGTGTTAGGTGTTAACCTGAATGGTACTTTCTATGTTTGTCGTGAAGTTGTGCGTATAATGGCTGAAGATGATTGTGGTGGGTCGATTGTGAATGTGTCATCGACTTCTGCTCAATCTGGTGAGGGGTCGCCGCATTACGTGACTTCAAAAACAGCTGTAATTGGTTTAACCCGCCAGCTTGCTCGTGAACTTGCTGGAAGAAATATTCGGGTAAATGCTGTAGCCCCCGGGCCGACCAACACGCCAATTATGCAGGGAATTCCTGAGCAATGGATTACCGATATGGAAAGTGCAATTCCGCTCGGACGGATGGCGCGACCTGATGAAGTTGCCTCGGCAGTGGCGTATTTGATGAGTGAAGATTCTTCATTTGTAACCGGCAGTGTGCTGGTTGCTAATGGTGGATCCTACTTCTTCTAAACAAACACTACCTATTTTCGGATATGAGTGTTTCCTTGAGAGACTTTCTATCCGAAATAATGGTGTATCCCGCGCTTGCAATCAGAAATGATGCGGGAATACATGGCAATAATGTGATGGTCAACGCATAGCGTATGGCAATATCCGGTGGGTAGTTGGCAAACATGTCAATCATGAAGCCTGCAAACTGAACACCGCCAACCAGTCCGGCAAATGTAAGCGCAAAAGCCCAAATAGACGATGATGTTGCGCGGATATTGCCCGGGAGTAAATCTTGCAACGCAGCTTGTAATGCAACTACCCAACCACCTCCGAGTAGCCCCGCGGGGAAAGCAAGTAGCGTTGCAATTTGGACATTTTCAGTAAGACATACGGCCATCATAAACGCCATACTCCCAACAACACCGCCTGCAGACAGCAAAAACGGCCATCGGTGGTTTCTTTGGGCAAGGCGGTCACACATAAGGCCCATGAGAAGCGCCCCAAATAATCCACTAATTCCGAAAGAAATGGCAAATCTACCGCCCGCTTCAGTCAGCGATAAATCAAAGCCGCGGCTGAAAAGTGTTGGCCCCCAATAGCCAAAACCATATCCGGCAAATCCGCCAAGTGCCGTGCCTGCAGTCATCATTGAATAGCTTCTGGTTTTGACAAGCAGAGCAACCAGATTTTTTATCGGAATAGCCGCTCCGTCTTTTTGGACATCTTGAGGGTTTGTATCATCAAGTTGGCCTCGTATCGGTTCGCGGATAGTAAGGAGAGTAAGACCGGCTAGAATAATTCCCGGCAGTCCCAATGCGATAAATGCGGCTTGCCAACCTGCAGCAGTTTCAATGGCAGGCCCACCAATTAAGCCACCCATTTGACCGAAATACACCCCAAGATTTAGAATCGCAAAGGCCATGGTTCGGCGGCGTGGTGGGTAATAATCAGCCAAAAGTGAAAAAGCAGGCGCTAGAAAGGCAGCTTCCCCAATACCGACTCCAATCCGAGCGACGAGAAATGCTTCTGGGGTGTCCGCAAAACCGCTAAGAACGGTAAATAAGCTCCAGATCAATGTCCCAGCGGCAATGATTTTTACGCGGCTAAATCTATCCGCCAGACGAGCTATCGGGATGGCAAGCGTGGTGTAAAAAAGTGCAAAAGCCGGGCCGACCAAAAACCCCATATAGGTGTTTGAAACGTCAAGCGAGGCCTTGATGGGATCTAGCAATCCAGAGACCAGAAATCGATCAACATAGTTAACCGTATAAAGCGCAGAGAGCATCAAAAGCACGTAGACGGCATAACTTTTTTTCGGTTTTGTATCTGATGAAATATTACTGCCCATGAAAATATCCCTGCTAGACATTATAGTTGATTGAGGCCATTAAGCGCATATTGCGTAGAAAACGCAAAATAATATTACGCAAAATAAGAGTTTTTAAGAAATAAATGTTCGATTGCTTATTTTTCAACGCTTATAATTTGTAAAATAATTCCTAATTAGCTATCATGCTTTACGGAGAATTATCATGTATGAAGTAAATACAGAAAAGTCAGTTTTCGAGTCGTGGAAGCTAGGTAATCTGACGCTCAAAAATAGAATAATCAAAGCTGCAACTTTCGAAGGCCTCGCTCAAAATGGTGTTCCTGATGATAGGCTTATTCATTTTCATGAAAAATTTGCTGCCGGTGGCGCTGGGGTTGTGACCGTTGCTTATGGGGCAGTCAATGAAGATGCCCGTACCTTTGATCATCAAATGTGCATGCAGGATGACCGCGTTAATGGTGTGCTTAAAAAAGTTACATCGGCAATACACAAACACGGTGCAGCGGCATCCCTTCAACTGGCGCATTGCGGCATGCAAACGCGTTATTCAAAATTATCCTCAAAGCCCTTTTCTTACAGTGCTTCGTGGGGATTGAATCCTTATGGCTTGCTGTCAGGTATTCCATTTATGCGCCCGATGCCTGAAAAGGTTATTGAACAAACTTGTGATGATTATGCCATTTCTGCAAAACGCGCAGTTGATGCGGGTTTTGATATGCTTGAACTTCATATGGGGCATGGCTATCTTTTCAGTCAGTTTATGTCCCCGGCCTATAATAAAAGACGCGATAAATTTGGTGGTAACCTTGAAAATCGTATGCGCTTTCCTCGACTTGCATTGCGTCGCGTGCGAGAAGCTGTCGGCCCAAATGTGCCAATTGTTGTGAAATTGAATCTCCAGGACGGCTTTGAAGGTGGATCGACTCTAGATGATTGTATCGAGGCATCAAAAATTATTGAACAAGATGGTGACGCATCTTTGCTGGTTCTTACCGGCGGGTTTAGTGCTAAAAGCCCGATGTATCTCTTCCGTGGGCCTTCAGCAATTAAGCCATTAATTGCAATACAGAAAAATCTGATTGCTAAGCTTGTTTACACACTTGCCGCCAAAAAGTTCCCTGATATGCCTTTTAAAGAAATGTTTTTCTTGGATGATGCCAAGAAAGTTCGCGAAGCGGTAAAAATGCCGATTGCGCTTGTAGGAGGTATTAAATCTTTGGCGAATTTCAAGACAGTCATGAATGAAGACTTTGATGGCATTGTGTTGGGGCGAACACTTATACACGAACCTGACTTGCCAAAAATTTATGAGTCAGGTGAGCAATCAACATCCGGCTGCATATCCTGCAACCGATGTGTAGCTCATATCGATTCAGATGATGGAGTTATTTGTCCTATTAATGTTGAAATGGCGTCCGAGGCCGCCTAAATTAATCTTGTAATTATCCGGAGCAATTAAATGGCTAAAACTGCAGATTATGATTTGGGTGAATTTACCTTCCCTAGGGGTTGGTTTATGGTCGCTCGTACCGATGAAGTTTCAAAGAAACCTCTGAATTTGAGATATTTCGGGCAAGACATGGTGCTCTACCGCGGCGATAGCGGGCGGCTTGTGCTGATGGATGCATATTGTCCTCATATGGGTACGCATCTTGGCAAGAATGAAACATCCTATGTAGTCATGGATAATGAGCATATTGACGGCGATAATATCCGCTGCCCTTATCATGGATGGCAGTTTGGTCCCGATGGTAATTGCGTCGAAATTCCATATTCACCAGCACCTATTCCGGCTTCGGCTTGCATCCGCACTTATCCTGTTCAGGAATGGGGTGGCAGTGTGCTTATGTGGCACGACACTGAACAAAATGAACCAAATTTTGATCCGCCGGAATTGCCACAGTGGGAAGATCCTTCATGGGTACATTGGAAAATCGAAGATCTTGGTGAACTGAACCAGCATCCGATGGAAGTCATTGATAATATGGCTGATAAGGCACATCTTGCGCCGATCCATGGCAGCATGAATATGGAATATTTTGAGAATGAATTTAATGATCATGTGATTGTTCAAAGGCTGGCTGCGGGTCACCGAACAATGTCAGAAACACAAATGATTAATGACACCTGGTATACCGGACCGGGAATTCTTCTCTCAAGAATTGAAGGTGATTACCCGTCATTAATGATGATTTCCAATACACCCATTGAAGATGGTCTAATTCGTGTGTTCTACGGCATTCTTGTTAAAGGTAAAAATGAGGTTGCCAATGAGGAAGATCAAGCCGTAGCAAATGAATTTCATGATATTAGCAAGGCAGCCTTCCTTCAAGATTTTGAGGTCTGGTTCAATAAGCGTCCTTGCTTGAATGTTTTACAGGTAATTGGCGATGGTCCATTCGGAAAGACGCGCACCTGGTACAAACAGTTCTTTAACCCTCTGGACAAGGCCAAGGGTTATCAAGATCAGGTAAATGGTGTAGTTGTGACCAGAGGCACGAACCGCGATAATTTTGAAAAAACTGCTGCCGAATAGGTTTTCGATTTATGCCTGACTGAAGTCTGATGTAATTCTGCCAAAATCACATTGTAAAAATACCCACTAAGGAGTACCCAAGGGTTAACTCTTCTAATCTCAGGTGGGAATTGGAATGTCAGAAAAAAAAATGGAGCAGACCAAGCCTGAACAAATCGGTGATACGCGTGATGATATTGCCGAACTGTTTAATGCGTCTGTCACTGTACTTAAAGAAGATAACAAAAACGCGCTTTTAAAGCTACTTGAGACGCATCACGAGTCCGATATTGCGGAAATGATTGCGTTGCTCAATGGCGGTCAGCGTGAACAATTTTTTAAACTCATTGGCGAAGATTTAGCCCCTAATGTGCTGGCTGAACTTGATGATCATACACAGGCATGGATTGCTGAACGATTAAACCCTGAATTTTTGGCTGCAGCCTTGCAGGAACTGGAAACTGATGATGCTGTCTTTGTCCTTGGTGAGTTAGATGATGATGACCAGAAGGAAATTCTGGACCTTTTTCCTGAAGGCGAAAGAATTGTTCTCCAGCGCTCATTAGATTACCCGGATGAAAGTGCAGGCCGCCTTATGCAATCTGATGTGGTGGCAGTCCCGCCATTCTGGACAGTAGGGCAGGTGATTGATTATCTGCGAGTTACCGAAGATTTGCCAGATGACTTTTTGGAAATCTTTGTAGTCGACCCCACCCATACTCCACTCGGCATGGTCAAGCTAAATAAAGTAATGCGTTCCGGGCGCCCGACTTTAATGCAGGAAATTTTAGATGACAACTTTATCCCTATTTCAGCCGAGCTTGACCGTGAAGATATGGCGCGAATGTTTGAGCGCTATAATCTTGTTTCCGCGCCTGTTGTGGATGAAAACAACCGCCTTGCTGGGGTGATTACCGCGGACGATGTTTTTGAAGTCATCACAGAAGAAGCCGAAGAAGATATTTTACGTCTTGGGGGTGTGGGTGATGAGACTGTTGGCGATGATATGTTCCGAGCTATGCGTGGACGGTTTTCATGGTTATTGGTCAATCTCTTAACAGCTATTTTGGCTTCTATCGTCATTGGTTTTTTTGATGGTACGATTGAACAGATGGTTGCCTTGGCTATCCTTATGCCGATTGTCGCTTCAATGGGTGGAAATGCCGCTACGCAAACATTGACCATTACAGTCCGTGCGTTAGCGACTCGTGAATTGCTTGCCATTAATACCTTCCGCGTTGTGGGTCGTGAAATGGGGATTGGTCTACTCAATGGTATTTTATTTGCAATTTTGCTTGGGTTTACGGGTTGGTTTTGGTTTGGCAGTGAGATGATAGGCATTGTGCTGGCAATGGCGATGATAGTGAATATGTTCGTTGCAGGTCTGGCTGGGATACTTGTGCCAATTTGGCTTAACAAGGTCGGTATCGATCCTGCTATTGCATCGGGAGTGTTTGTAACAACCATTACAGATATTGTCGGTTTCCTTGCATTTTTGGGTTTTGCTACAATTTTTCTTATCTGATGGTATATAGATTTATGCGATTTTTATTTACCGTAGTTTTAGCTTTTGGGTTTGTGCTTGCTTCAGTTCCCGGTTTAAAGGCCGAGTGGCGTAGTGGTGTCTCTTTTTCTCAGGCTGTACCAGAGGCGGGTGCTACATCATCAAATGGAACTGTTTATCTTTTGAGTGGCTCATCGGGAACAGGCTTTAAGAGATTTTTTGAAGCTTATAATATTGTCGAAGACGGTTGGCGCCCTTTGACACCTATCCCTGTTGATCGAACGCAATTTGCCGTGGCCGCAGGGAGTGGCCAAATTGTTGTAACAGGCGGGCGTGTTGCTGGGTCTTTTGAAGCGACAAAAAGCAGTTGGATGTTTAGCACGGCGAAGTCATATTGGACACAAATTTCATCAATGCCTGGGCGCCGTTATGAGCACATGACTGCAATCATCGGAAATTTTTTATATGTGTTTGGTGGTGTCGGGGACGACATAGATAAAATATATCGATACAATCTTGGTTCAGGTGAATGGTCAATTTTGCCGGGGAAAATGCCGTTAACATTATCTCAAGCCGGTATTACTGTCGCAGGCAGTGATATCATTATAGCCGGTGGCATGACAGCGACAGGCCAAGCATCATACGAGATACATGTTTTTAATGTCCAATCACTAAATTGGCGGCGACTGCCATCCTTGCCACTTGGGTTAATTGCTCCTGCGGTGGGTGTTCTTTCTGATGGTATTCATGTTGTCGGTGGTTACTCCAATGAACTTCAAAAGACTTATGATCTTCATTTCTGGTTAGGTGATAAAGGAAGTAAATGGCAGAAGAAACAGCCACTTCCCGAAGCACGCCATCATACCGGATATGGGGTTTTGAATGATCAATTACTTATAATGGGTGGGGCAGTCGGAAGCGGTTTTTTTGCTCCGTTTACCGCAACAGATACAGTTTATATATTTAAACCCTGATTTTTTGCACCAAGATTTCAGTTGATGGTATTTTGCCTGTTCCATAAAACCGTCTAGATTGTCGATATGACTTTACACCTTATTAAGTTAGCTGCCCGTGCCAGTGGCGTAAACGACCTCGTTAATTGGCAGTCATATATTAAAGAGACCCATGGGGACCTTTTTCATACAACACGGATGATGCCCAAAAGGGTTAATGAACTGTTGGATGATGGGTCAATCTATTGGGTGATAAAACGCAAAATTCGTGTGCGACAGAACATTCTTGATATTCAGCCTTTCATTGATGAAGCGGGTATAAAGAGATGTCATATATTTCTGGATCCTGAACTCATTGCAACCCGACAGCAAGCGCGGCGACCCTTTCAGGGCTGGCGTTATTTGCCGGCCACTGATGCTCCCGAAGATATGCCAATTGCTGCAGAGGGAGACGACGAACTTCCTGAACATCTCAAGGCTGAGCTTATGGCTTTGGGGCTTTTGTAGACTGCTTGTGATTAAATAGCACAATTATCTATCAGACGAATTTCGCCAAGTCTTACTGCGGCTAGAAGTCGTAAATTCTTAGTCTCAGTATTTGGGGTTTGAAGTGTATCGGCGTCTCTAACGGTCAGATAATCAATCTTGGTAAAGCCGACCTCTTGAAGCTTTCTGATGGCTTCGCCCTCTAGAGAGGGCAGGCGATTTAATTCTCGCGCGGAATGATAATCATTACAGAAGTCACGCATAATTTTATTTAGATTAATGGCAGTTTTACGCTGGCTATCATTGAGGTAAGCATTCCTTGAGGACATGGCGAGCCCGTCAGTTTCGCGAAGGGTGGTGCCTTGTAAAATCTCTATCCTCATGTCGTGGTCTGAAACCATCTTCTTTATGACAAGCAATTGCTGATAGTCTTTTTCACCGAAAATTGCGGCGTCTGGTTGGCACAGTTTAAAAAGTTTATGAACAACTGTTACGACACCGCTAAAAAAATGAGGGCGGGTCTCGCTTTCAAGTCCTTCAGCTAAATTTCCGGCTTTCAAGGATGCAGTAATGGCATCACCATAAATTTCTGATGCGTCAGGCATGAAAACGATTCCTGCTTTTGTGCTTCTGAGCTTTCGTAAATCATCGTCCGTCGAGCGGGGATAAGCGTCAAAATCCTCGCCTTCCGCAAATTGTGTTGGGTTAACAAATAAGCTGACGATGATTTTATCGGCACGAACGGACATAGTTTCTATCAGAGATAAGTGACCTTCATGAAGCGCACCCATAGTTGGCACAAGTCCAATTTTCATTCCGGCTTGGCGCCACTCTTCGAGCTTAAAGGATAGCGCCTCACTTGTTGTATAGACTTCCAACGACATCATTAGGAGGTTTCAGTACCATTTACATCGTCAATAACATAGGCATTAGCAATGCCACCATCCGCAAGATAGCT
>NYTN01000047.1 GCA_002683515.1 Rhodobiaceae bacterium | reverse complement strand
GCTAGTGATAAAAAGAGTTTCAGCTACTGTGGTATTGGTGATTGCTTGCAAGAAGCAAATGCCGGCCGCTGCTAACGCAAACGCGGCTGATAGTCCTGGTTTTCCGATTGCAACAATTTTAGTGAATGTTTGACGTTTATGTTTAATGCCGAGAATTAATAGAATAGTGAGGCCCAAAGAAATTCCTCGAAAAAGGTTAATTTCTAGTGCTCCTGCAATTTCCATGTTTCGGATTATGAGGCCTGTTGAACTTATTAAAGTAGACCCACACAGCATAAAAATCATGGCTTTACTGCGGCTAGAAATAGGAAACACCTGCATCTCCTTTAAATTAGCAAACTAGTCGTTACTATACGATCAAGTGCCAAGTTTGAATGGTCTTAAATTTTTTTTATTTGTGTTCTTTATTTTATCTCAAAGCCAGAGCCATAAAGTTTTTTGTTGCAACACAATTAGCACTAATTAGGCGTTAAACGTAGCGCTTGAAATGCTAAGGCAGCAGCGTTTGATGTCAGTTGGGTTTTGTAAGTTCGTAGTTCCCCGAGCAGCATAAAATAACTGCATTTTTGGGTTATAAATTTACCATGACTATACTCTACATTACAGGCGCAGGTGTTAGTGCGGATAGTGGTATACCTACATTTCGCGGCGCAGACGGTTACTGGACTATTGGTTCCAAAAATTATACGCCACAGCAAATGGCCACGCGACATATGTACAAAACTCAACCAGGTCAATTTCTGCTATGGTACTATAGGCGCTTCGCCTCATATCGGAATGTACCATCAAATTATGTGCATTATTGGCTCGCGGACCAGTGTAACGCTGGTGAGGCGCGTCTGATTACACAGAATATTGACGGGCTAGACGGCCGGGCAGGTAATGCTGATTATGTTTGCATACATGGTCGGCTGGATATGATGACCGCTTACGATAGTCAAGATGTGTTGCATACCGCTACCACCGGAGTGCCAAATATTTTTTCGGGTAATATACTGGTGCAAGCCCCGTGGGATGATGTGCCCGCTGCGTTGCTTGACACTGGCGCTAACACCAATGACCCAGCTATCGCAAGCGATGCGGAGATGGAAACGGCGCTACTACATCTCTGCCGAATAGTGCCGGGCGCTGGACCACAGCGAGGGCGTGCATTAAAGCCTTACGTGCTGCTGTTTGATGAATACTATACCGACCTATACCGCATGGGCACGGCAGAAAGGTGGATGACTGATGCCAGCCGGATGGTATTTCTTGGAACTAGTTTTTCGGTTAATATTACAGCCATTGCGCTGCGATACGCAATCAACCAAGGCATTCCAGTGGAGATAGTCGATCCGTCACCGGTGGATCTTGGGATCCCCGCAGACACGGCAGACGTAACTTATTATAAGATGACAGCGAAAAAGTGGATTGAGACACAGTATCGATAAGTTAACTTAAAAAGCTTTTGACCGCCATACTTTGCAGCCTGTTGCCTCGTGGTTGCTCAGACAGGACGGCGACCGGCTCAGGCTTCTAACCCTTTCGGAGGTCCAGTAGTTCCGCATGCACGCCTTCCTTGACCATGTGGCGGATACGGGTGCGGGCGGCGAGGGTGACGTCGGCGGCGGCTAGCACCGGTATTAGGCTGTCGTCCCAGCCCATTTTCTCCCATCCCCTACCATTCACTGTGACCAATACTGGCGCGCCGGGGCGAGCGGCGTCCATGATCCGCGGCAGGTCTTCGACATATGGTGGGCCATAGCCGAATACCCCCACGCAAATGACCGCATCATAGGTCCTGCCGAAATCCACAATCTGTGGGGCATAATCCGTTGTCATGTCGAGGTGATAGAGACGTTGATATACGCCGAGGCGCGCCGCCACGGCGCGCATTTCCGGCGATAGGTCAGCGCCGTCAAGATGGGTGAATCCGGCGGTGGCCAGCAACGCGCCGGCCTGACCGGTGCCGCAGCCGGCATCTAGAATGCGGGCGTCTGATGGTAAGCCCAGCGTCATAATTGCGGCCACCGCGTCAGTTGGTGCCATATAGCCATAGGCGTCAATCAGGTCGGTGTCGTAATTCTCCGCCCAGCTGGCGTAAAAATCCATCAGGCGGTCGGTTGGCGGGTTAGAATAGGGAATCGAGATATCGAGATCGCGCATCTTCGGCGGCAGCCATTCCGCGGCGTTATCCCCGCCGGCCCTGTCGCCGCCAGCCTTATTGCCCTTAGCCGCATCGCCGCACTTCTTGTCATCTCCGGTCACGATCATATCTCCCCAAAGAGACACTTCCACCCTAAAATGGCCACCTTTAAAATGGCATCTTTTCGCCATCCCAGGTTTCGAATATACCGCTACTGTCCATGGTCAGCGCGTCAAAGCGTGCTAGCAACCCATCGGCGCTGGCCTGTGGGGTGATGGCGGCCTCGGCCCCGCCCATATCGGTCTGCACCCATCCTGGGTGCCAAGCGCCGACAGCAATGCCGTCAGGGGCCAGTTCCAGCGCAAGTGATCGCGCCAGATTGGTCGCCGCCGCTTTTGATGCGCGATAGATTGGCGCGTTAGTGCCGGCGCGGGTGGATGACCCCATCTGTGATGAAATGACGGCGAATTTTCCCGGCGAGTTAGCAGTGCGGCCGGGTTTGCCGGTGCGAAGGAACGGTACGAAATAGCGCGCGGTAAAAAAGACACCGGCCACATTGGTCATCAGGGATTCTGCAATATTCGCCTCAGTGTGGCCCGGGTCATTCAACCCGCCTCGGGCATTCAGCTGGCCTGCATTCGCCACCACAAGGTCCAACCCGTTTTCAAAGCCGCCATTACACTTCGCGGCGGTAGCCACCGATTCTGCGCTGCCAACATCCATGGCGATGATTCGTATATTGCCGGAATGAGCGGCGGCTAATTCCGTCAACGCCTCTGCCTCATCAGGCTGGCGGCAGGTAGCTGTCACCTGGTCACCGCGAGCGGCGGCTTGGCGGGTCATTTCTAGCCCAATGCCACGATTGGCACCGGTGATCAGCAAGCGTTGAGTCATGGGTCCGGTCACTTTCTATCTGGGTTATTAACTGTCAGGGTTATTGGAGGCGTCGTCAATCCGGCCGGCGATGATTTTACGCCGCTGGGGTTATGATGGCGGGATCAAAGGCTGGACGCGAAAAGATCGTGCGCACCATCGGTTCGAAATATGAAAGCGGCTTTGTCGGGTAATCTGGGTCAAAGGCCATCTGGTCCCAATCACGACAGAACCGTTCACAGCTGTCAAACCAGTCATGGCCGCGATAGCGTTCGCGCTCATCCTTGTTCAGACCAGCTGCGTCGCCGTAATAATACATCTGGAAAACCCCGTGATGTTCAATAATCCAGGTAACTTCGGCGCGGACATAGGGGCGAATGATAGCTGCGGCAAGCTGTGAATGGTTGTGCGGGGCTAGATCATCACCAAGGTCGTGTATCAGCGCCGCAACAATCAGCTCAATATCCGCGCCGCTCGCCTCGGCGCGCGTTGCCGATTGCAGCGAATGCTGCAGCCGGTCAATCTGGTATCCGGCAAGCGAATGCTGCAAGCTGTTCAGCGCATACAGCAACCGGTCTGGCAGGCTTTCAATGAATTTATGTTCCAGCCTGCCTAAAAGGGCGTAATCTTCGGCCGTGCCTTCATCCATCCGATGGAAACGAACGCTTAACATAATAGCAATCTCCCGAAAGCAATTTGCGTTGGCATTTTATGGATTACGTTTAGCCTAGACCGCACCGGCGGTGGCAGCAACTCGTATGCGCGTGTTCTCAGCAACTTGGCGCTACCACGCTGTCGATAAAGGGTCTTTGCGCTTCGAAACCCACCAGACGGGGGCAGCGCCCTATGTTAATCAACGGGTCTCCAGAATGCCCGCAATTAGCTATAGGGATGATCAAGTCATAAGTGTTTGGGCTTTCTGGTAAAGCACCCTCGTTTCGGATATATAAACTTCTTTCGAGATTATACCGTCCAGATAAAGCTGTCTTGTGGCGAGCATTTCTTGCTCGAGGCCAGCCAACAAAGCGTCGTCGCCACTTACTTTCGAATCACTATTTAACGCGTATGTTCCGTCGATCGACGACGTATCGCTTCCTGCTGTCGCGACGCAGTCCCTGGTACCAGATTTGCGTTTAAAAAAGGTAAATCCGTTCGTTTGTGCCTTGGCATTTTGAGTTGGATTAATAGGTGTATTAGGTGCCGTCGACCATGCAGGCTCAGTTTGGAATGCACTTGCGTCGTTAGTTGTTACCCCACTGCTATTTGCAGTCTCGGCGGAAATATCCTCAAAAGTAATCTCTCGCTCGAATACTTTGCTGTTATGCACATTGGCGCGCTTACTGCGCACAAGAGCTAACAGCAGCAAAAAGATTGCCAGCAACAGCCCGCCCAGCATTGGCAGATAGAGCTGTGGAGCGATTGGTTGAACAAAACTAAGCGCCTCAGCTAGAAGGGGCGATAAAAACTGGTGGAATTTATCAAGCAACGAACCGACTTGTTTCAAGAAGCTAAGCGCTTCCACCCTAAGGCGCGATGAAGTTTGGTAGAGACTGTCGAGCAGCGATTCAACTGGCCTCACGAAATTAAACACCTCAGCAATAAGGCGCGATAAAGCTTGCGAAAATCTGTCGAGCAGCTGATCCATTGAATTTTTTATCTTTAAATGTTGCTAAAGCCTACTGTTGACCGGGTTTTTCAACAACTAACCGCTTTATTCCGTCTCAAATGGCTTGCGCTTTGACCGGAGGTGCAAGCTTTTTAAGACTGTTCCACAAAGGCAATAATTAATTCGCCGCAGTCAAACTACATACACACAATTAGATGTTAGCTGATGTTCTTCATAAAACCAATGTGATAAATATCAATGAATTAAGTGGTCTGGATTTGCCTCGCTAGTTTGGTCTAAAGAATATCAGACATATGTGTCGATTTCATTTTGTCATTCCACGATCAGGTTGGCAGAAAAGAATCGTTTGTCTTCAGTTAGTCAGGGTTGGTTGATCAGCGTCTTGCCGGTATTAGCCAGACAGCTTTTTTTGGTTGCTGTCGGTTACCGCGCAGCGTCGCGCTACTCATCACTATCACCATGCTGGACATTTAGAACATCTGGTGATCGCAGTTGGTCACTGGTGCACGTGGCCCAGTTAACTGCGCGTCAGCGCGCTGTTTTTATACTTGCTTTGCAGTGCTTATCCGTGATTTGGGTAACGTCTGTGCTATACCCTGCGCAAGCTGTTTGCCTAGAAACATGTCTCCGGTTGGCGTCCCTTGTAGACTATCCTTGGGTCTGGCGGGGATGCACGCATTGGTGATTTAACTATTTTTAATGCTTAGTGCTACCGCGCTAACCATTCTCAATGACCGAAAAGTGATACTTGCCAGCTACTGCTTCGCACGCCTTTTAGCTGATGGCGACCAGTTTTCGTCATTGTTTTTCAGCCGTCAAAAGGCAATTTCAATTACTCGCAGGCTGCTAATGGAGATGTTAAAAAGCAGCGACCCTGTTGGCCGATGTGGCGCCTTTATGGATAGTATGGTGCGTACAGGGGATGATTATATTGATGGGCGAAAACTGTTCGCACTAAAGTCGGGACGTGGACAAATACCGGGGCATAAGGATCCAGAGTGGAAATTTGAATAATTATTGTTTAACATTGAAAAGATTTATTTTTTCATGATTGTGTGGGCTACAATACAAAAATAAAAATACCTAAAGATTGATGTGGGGCACATTGTTAGTTAATCGATTGCAACGATGAAAAAGCAATGGTTGACCAGTCTAACCGACGACTGTTGATGTTTGGTGCGTTGATGGCCGGCAACTG
>NYTN01000046.1 GCA_002683515.1 Rhodobiaceae bacterium | reverse complement strand
GAAACTTTTTCTTTCAACTCATCATCATTATTTTCAGGCACATCACGTGGCTCTTTTGCGCATTTTTCAGCAAGGCTGATAATGGCGTTAATGACTGGCTGGAATTCACGGTGCCCATGCATAACCGCACCGAGCATTACGTCTTCTGTAAGTTCTCCGGCTTGGGACTCAACCATCAAAACGGCGTCGCCTGTTCCCGCAACCACCAGATCAAGATTACTTTCTTTCATCTCTTCCAGCGTCGGGTTCAAAATATACTCACCATCGGCAAATCCGACACGCGCCGCACCAATAGGCCCTAGAAATGGAATACCTGAAATTGTTAGCGCAGCAGAAACAGCAACCATAGCAACAATGTCACTATCGTTTTCCAGGTCATGGCTAAGAACTGTGGCAATGACTTGTGTTTCGTTTTTAAAACCTTTGACAAACAGCGGACGGATAGGGCGATCAATCAGACGAGAAACAAGTGTTTCTTTTTCTGACGGACGGCCTTCACGCTTAAAATAACCGCCAGGGATTTTACCGGCAGCATAAGATTTTTCTTGGTAATTCACTGTGAGCGGGAAAAAGTCAATTCCCGATTTAGGGCTGCGGTCTGCAACCACAGTCGCCAATACAGTGGTATCCCCATAAGTAGCCAAAACAGCACCGTCAGCCTGACGGGCAATTCGACCAGTTTCCAGTATAAGCGGACGCCCACCCCAATCGATCTCTTCTCTTGAAATTGTAAACATTTTTTCTTTCCATATGCCCGCATCCCCTGATGCAGACTGTTAGTCAACCGATGTGTTGAAAATCTAACGGCGAAGACCTAGACGCTTAATGAGAGTCTGATAACGCTCAGAATTACGTGCATTTAGATAATCAAGAAGACGGCGACGTTGGCTGACCATTTTCAAAAGACCGCGGCGTGAGTGATTATCTTTGCCGTGAGATTTAAAATGTTCGGTCAGATTGTTTATCCTCTCCGTGAGGATGGCCACTTGGACCTCAGGTGAACCTGTATCACCACCCTGTGTGGCATATTCCTTAACAAGCTCAAGCTTGCGTTCAGGACTAATCGACATCGGTAACTCCTTTAATTTTTATCGGACAGGTTAAAAACACGCACCGGCTGAAATCTGTCCTCTTCCAGCTTACCCAATGCAACCGGGTGATTATCAAAAAGCGCTAAAACCTGAATGGCTCCGTGGCTTTCAGATAACTTATCACCCACTACATGAGCGGTGATGTTGACTGCTCTGCCCATACGAATGTCTCTCGCTTCCTTTTCACTAATCGGCAGAGCCGGGATGTCGTCCAGCACTGTCTGTAAAGGAAGCAAGTGGGAATTTAGTTGCGCATTAAACGCATCAAAAGCATCAACTTCGGCGGCAATATGGCCTAATTCATCAAGAATATCCAGCCCTATTGTGCTTTTTTCATCAAACGGCCCAACACGTGTTCGGCGCAAGTAATGCACATGCCCAAAAGTACCGAGTTTTAAAGCCATATCGCGGGCTAAAGACCTCACATAAGTGCCCTTACCGCAATCTACCGCAAACTGGGCTGTGTCATTATCGGGCCTGTTTACCAAAGTGAGCCGGTCAACCTGAACGCTTCTTGCAGAAATTTCAGGCTTTTTGCCCGCCCGCGCCATGTCATAAGCGCGGCGCCCATCTAACTTAATGGCAGAGAAAGCAGGCGGCACTTGAGAGATATTCCCTATAAACGCATCTATTACATCCTCAATATCAGCATCTGTCGGGCGATGTGCGGATGTTTCCAGCACACCCCCCTCACGGTCATCCGTCGTGGTCGCGACCCCCCAACATACAGTGAAGTGATATGTTTTTGCGGCGTCCATCATAAACGGGACTGTTTTTGTAGCCTCCCCAAGCGCAATCGGCAGAATTCCTTGCGCCAACGGATCCAGCGTTCCTGCATGTCCGGCTTTTTGAGCATTAAACAGGCGACGAATTTTGCCAACAGCAGCAGTTGACGTCATACCTTCAGGTTTATCGAAGTTAATCCAACCATGTATTTGCAAGCCTTTGCGTCTTCGACTCAAACTTAAACCTCGTTTGTTGAGTCAAGCTCAGCCTCAGGTGACTTAACTGACATTTTTGAATCAACTGACAAATCCCGCCGAACCTCATCTCGCGCAAGCAAATTATCCATAACAGCTGCATTGTCAAAGCTATCATCAGATTTAAAAGAAAGACTCGGAACATATTTAAGGCGAAGTCCGTCCCCCATCTTTATTCTTAAAGCGCCAGCATGACGGCTTAATTCAGCAGTCAAATCGGCGGCTGAGCTGGCGACTGTATTGCGTTTACGCTTTGACAAGGTTTCGGTCATTTGCAGAAGTGGCACAACATAGGCCGTGGCTTTTTTTAAGTCAGGACTTACCCGCACTTCCGTCACAGTCACAAACCGCGTATCAAGATTTGTGCCGCTAATATCCCCTCTAGAGAAGACTTCTGACAACTTTTGACGCAGTAATTCTCCGACACGTAACTGTCTCTGACTTCGCGGAGCGTCAGAATGTGCAGATTTTTTTAAACGCTTTGCCATGAATATAATCCGGCTCAAAATTTATTGGCAGAAAACGAGGCTATTAATTGACGTCGTCAAGCGTACGGGCGATTTCTTCAACCTCATAACACTCAATTACGTCACCCTGTTTAAGATCTTCATAATTTTCAAAGGCCATACCGCATTCCTGGCCGGCATTAACCTCTTTCACTTCATCCTTAAAGCGACGAAGGGAACTGAGTTCGCCTTCGTGAATAACAACACTGTCCCGAATAAGTCTGACTCTCGCGCCGCGGCGGACCAAGCTATCAGTAACTTTACAACCAGCCACTTTGCCGGATTTTGAAACATTAAAGACTTCCAATATTTCTGCATTGCCTAGCATATTTTCGCGTAAATCAGGGCTTAACATGCCAGACATGGCAGCTTTCATATCGTCAACAAGGTCATAAATCACATTGTAATAACGAATCTCAACACCTTGCTCATCAGCCAAATTTCGGGCCTGTGAGTTGGCGCGAACATTAAAGCCCAGAATGGAAGCGTTAGATGCCGCCGCTAATGTAATATCACTTTCGGTAATACCGCCCACTGCCGTATGCACAACGCGGCCACAAACTTCATCTGTACCGAGTTTATCCACTGCCTGAGAAATTGCCTCGGCAGAACCCTGCACATCTGCCTTAACAACAATAGGCAGTTCTTTAAGCTCAGTGTCTTTAAGCTGCTGCATCATCTGATCAAGCGTTGTTCGATTGCCGGACGCTGTTCGCTTTTCACGACTGATGCGTCCGCGATATTCAGCAATCTCTCTGGCTTTAGCTTCTGTCTCAACAACGTTAAACATATCACCTGCTGATGGCGAGCCGCCCGCGCCTAGAACTTCAACCGGAGAGGCCGGTAATGCGGTTGTAATGCTTTCGCCTTGGTCGTCCAAAAGTGCACGAACCCGACCGGACTCTTCCCCGACAACAAAAATATCACCGACAGCTAAAGTACCTCGTTGGACAAGAACAGTCGCAACCGCCCCCCTACCTTTTTCGAGTTTTGACTCGATAACAATGCCTTCCGCCGCACGGTCCGGATTAGCTTTTAGGTCAAGAAGTTCAGCCTGAAGCAGAACTGACTCCAATAATTCATCTAAACCTGTACCCGCAATGGCAGAAACTTCGACAAACTGAACATCACCGCCCATGTCCTCAGAAATGATTTCATGCTGCAATAATTCGTTTTTCACTCTAGTAGGGTCAGCTTCGGGCTTGTCGATTTTATTCACCGCAACCACAATCGGCACGTCTGCCGCCTTGGCATGACTGATAGCCTCAACTGTCTGGGGCATCACACCATCATCGGCGGCAACAACGAGAATAACAATATCTGTTACTTTGGCCCCCCGCGCACGCATTGACGTAAAGGCCGCATGACCCGGCGTATCGATGAAAGTTACCTTCTCACCATCATCTTTAGTGACCTGATATGCCCCGATATGCTGGGTAATGCCGCCAGCCTCACCGGTGACAACACTGGCTTTCCTCAATGCGTCAAGCAAGGATGTCTTCCCGTGGTCAACGTGACCCATAACAGTCACAACCGGCGGACGCGACTTTTTATCTTCATCAGTGTCTTCTTCAGAGTCGATGCTGTCTTCTACGTCTGCATCTGTGACACGATTGACCTTATGCCCTAATTCTTCGGCAAGCAATTCGGCAGTATCGGCATCAATCGTATCGTTGATCTTTGCCATAACACCTTGTTGCATCAATAATTTAATGACATCCACAGCACGCTCCGCCAAGCGGTTTGCAAGTTCTTGAATAGTAATTGACTCAGGCAATTTAATGGTACGCGCAACTTTTTCGCGCGGCTCCATAGACATTGACTGTCTTTTTTCGCGTTCACGACGGCGACGTATGGATGCCATTGAACGCATGCGTTCTTCATCATTCAATGCATCGTTAATGGTCAACTTCCCAGTCCGCCGGCGCTGCTGCTCTCCGCGTTTAGCTACAGCTGGGCGGCGCGGCTCCTCTGCTTTTTCTTTGCGGCGCGCCGGTGTTTCCTCCCCCGCACGTACAGGCTCTTTCCGTCGAGGCGTAGCCGCAGTGTCCGTTGTTTCAACCGGCACATCCAGAACCGCGGGCGACTCAATTTTTCTTTTAGCCTCTTCTTTGGCGCGGTCAGCATCCTCTAAGACTCTTTTCTCAGCCTCTTCTTTCTCTCGAACAGCCTCTTCAGCAGCCCTTACTTTCGCTTCTGCAACAGCCGCTTGACGCGCTGCTTGCTCCTGACGAGAAAGACCGCCAAGGTTATTTTCAGAAGTCGGCTCTTTAACTTCAGGGGCTTTTGTTTCAACTGGGTCAACCGCGCTAGGTGAAGCCGGTATCGCAGCACTTGAGGCTCCGGCACTACTCGGAGTGACCATGCGTTTACGTTTACGTTCAACCTGAACAGACTTAGTGCGGCCATGAGAAAAATTCTGACGCACCTGACCGGAGTCAATAGTTCGCTTTAAGCTCAGCGTCTTGCCGGGCTTTTGTTCATCAGCTTTTTCGTTCTCTTCTTTTTCACTCATATCCGTTATCACTTCCAACCTAATAGCACTAACCTGTTGTAATATGTTAAGGCCTTATGCTGCCTCGTGTCCGTTAACATAAAGTGACAATCTGTCAATCGATGCGTTCAGGCGTTCGGCCCATCCTAAACCGATAATTCCAGCATGTATAACATTTGTCTGGCCTAAAGCCATACTTAATCTGGCGGAGGGCAGAATCGTCACTTGTTGGCATTCAACAGCTTCTGCAAGGCGTGTAATTTTCATGCGCCCGTCCTCTGCGCCGTCAATAGCTGTTAACAATAGTTTACATTTACCCGATTTTAGACTGCCCTCAACTTTAGCAAAGCCATTGAGAACTGACCCGGCGCGGCGGGCCAAGCCTATCAGCCCAAGAACCTTATCCATAAGTTGGGACTCAATTTTATCTAAAAAAGATGCAGAAATAACCGGATCACTATCTAACCAATCTTTGTCAAAAAGCTCTTTGAATGACCCATCGCGGATAGAGGCTTCTAGTGTGCCACGATAGCCTAGAAGTCTTATGCCCTCGCCCGGCAGTTCCTCGGATAAATCAGCAATAACTGTGTTATCAGGTCCAATAACGAACCTGATCGTTTTTTCACGCGTTAGCAGCTTTCCGGTAAGCGCACATTGCAAATTTTCTGTCATGGATTATGCGCGCTCTCATTATTCTTTAGGGGTATCTGTTGTTGATTCAGGTGGTGCAGCAAAAACATCTTCAGCACTTGCCTCAGAAGGCTCCCCTTCTGAGCCGTCTGCGGCTCCTACATCTTCCGGTGGTTCATCTTCAGGCACCAGCAAATCTTCTTCTGTAATCCAGCCGACCATCACGCGCGTATTCATAATCATTGTTTGCGCTTCATCCGCAGAGACATCAAAATCATCAAACATACCTGACTGACGGACGCGTTGCCTGTCAACAGACTCATACCACCCAGTTAAATCATCGGGGACACAACCGGCAAAATCTTCGAGCGTGAAGACATCATTCTTGCCCAATGCAACCAACATGGCTGGTGTGAGGCCTTCGACATTCATCAATTCATCGGCGACCCCAAGGGCTTTTCGCTCCTCATCAAGCGCTTGGTTTTGTCTATCGAGATGCTCTGTTGCACGTCTTTGAAGCTCTTCCGCCGTCTCATCATCAAAACCCTCAATAACTGTTATTTCATCCAGTGGCACATAGGCGACCTCTTCAATCGTAGCAAAGCCTTCAGATGTCAAAAGTTGAGCAATCATTTCGTCAACATCCAGACAAGCCATGAAGATTTGTGTGCGTTCGGCAAATTCAGCCTGACGACGCTCTGATTCTTCTGCTTCTGTCAGAATATCAATATCCCAACCGGAAAGCTGGGAAGCCAAACGGACATTCTGTCCCCGACGACCAATTGCCAGAGAAAGCTGGTCATCTGGCACAACAACCTCAATCCGTTGCGTGTCTTCATCAAGCACAACTTTGGCAACTTCGGCAGGCCCAAGACCGTT
>NYTN01000045.1 GCA_002683515.1 Rhodobiaceae bacterium | reverse complement strand
GTTATTCTCTCCGAACCAGACAGATTATCCGGTGGTTTTTCTATTGGTCCGCGGGTGCTCCTGAGTAAGGCGGGCGCGCGTCATTCAGGGCTTTACCAGCCGGGCAGTTTTGTAGAAAACAATTATCGTCTGCGTTCAATAATACCTTTATCAGAGAGCGATCTCAAAGTTGCCAAAGTTGAAATGAACGAAGCCTTTCCTGATGCTGGCTGGCAAATTAAGGAACGCACAGACGCATCGCCATCTTTGCGTCGTAGTATTGAACGCATGGCAATATTCCTAACACTGGTTGGTCTAACAGCTCTGGTTGTTGGAGGGATTGGTGTCGGTAATGCTGTACGGGCCTATTTAGATCATCGCCGCAATACCATTGCTATAATCAAGTCACTCGGCGCGACGGGAGCTTTGGTATTTTTGTTTTATATGCTGCAAATTTTCTTGATGGCTTTGTTAGGCATTTTTCTTGGTCTTGCCTTGGGTGCGTTGACACCTTTATTGGCGAATGGACTTTTGGCATCGCTTCTTCCCTTTGACCTAGATATGCGGGTGTTTCCTGCGCCTTTGGCGGCTGCCACAGGATTTGGCCTGCTCACGGCTATCGGATTTGCACTAAAACCCTTGGCGCGGGCTCAGACTATTCCGGTGGCTAGCTTGTTTCGCGATAGCCTTGTAACGGAAAAAACATCTCTGCCATTTTGGGTTATGGGTCTTTATGCATTGTGCTTGCTTGGTCTCGTTTTAATTTCATTTTTAGTGGTTCGATATATTGAGATTACATTGTGGTTTCTTACTGGCGTGACAGCCAGTTATCTTATTCTCAGATTTGCAGCAGGCATTATTTCTAGCCTCGCTCGTTTTGCCGGGCGTCGACGGAAACTTCCAAGCCCGGAGTTTCGAATTGCTTTAAAAAATATTCACCGTCCCGATGCACCGACACAAGCTGTTATGTTGTCTATCGGGCTGGCGGTGACATTGTTGTCAGTCATCTCTTTGGTTGATGGAAATCTTAAAGCCGAGATAGATGGCGATATTCCTGATTTGGCGCCGTCCTTCTTTTTGCTGGATGTTCAAACGCAACAATTAGAGGGCGTAAAAGGTCTTGCGAAAGCTTCCGATGGTTTTAGAGGGCTAAATACTAGCCCCATGTTGCGCGGTAAGTTGACACATGTGAATGGCGTGCCTTCAAGGGATGTCACGCCTGCACCGGAAGCTGAATGGGTGCTGCGCGGCGATCGTGGGCTTACATATGCTGCGGGGAAACCCGAAGGTGTTGAGTTGACTGAGGGTGAATGGTGGCCAGCAGATTATATTGGCCCGCCTTTATTATCAATGGATTATGAGATAGCTGAAGGTCTTGGGCTTGAGCTTGGTGATACCGTCACTATGAATGTGCTTGGACGGCCTTTTACAGCAGAAATCTCAAATATGCGGAAAGTTAACTGGGAGTCGATGGGCATTAATTTTGTCTTTCTGTTCTCACCTCAACCTCTGGCATCTGCACCGCATGCGCATCTTATGACAATTTCATTAAACGATGTTGAGTCTGAAAATAAGACCAAGGTAATTCGAAAAGGTGGAGAAGCAGCACTTAGACGTGCTCTGATAAATGAATACCCTAATATTACCGTTATCCGCATTAAAGAGTCGCTGGAAACCATAAAGGATATTCTTGATGATTTTGGTTTGGCAGTTCGCGTGATGAGTGCGCTATCAATCATTACAGGTATTCTTGTACTGTCCGGAGCAATTGCAGGTGGGCATCGTAAACGTGTTTATGATGCAGTTATGATGAAGGTGCTGGGTGCGGAGAGGCGCAGGATTTTATATGTTTATCTGATTGAATACGGACTTACTGGGTTAGGTGCCTCTTTGATTGCAGCATTTATCGGCACATTCGCGGCCTGGGCCATTGTAAAATTTGTACTGGGCATTGATTGGGTAATGTTGCCGGGTACATTGGCTCTGACAATAATCTGTGCCACTGGGATATCGATGTTTCTCGGCCTCTTGGGAACATGGCGAAGTCTGGGTGTAAAAGCCTCACCCGTATTGCGTTCAGACTAGACAATAATTCAAAATAGCAATATTTTTACCAGTTAAGCCTTGAATTTTAGATGCTAACAACAGATATTAAAGAATATATAAACTTGAAAGGTGATACATGTCTGATTTTGACAATATGAACTCTCAAAACCTCGCATCAGAAGCGCGCAGTCGTGATATTGACGAAGGCCTGCGCATCTACATGCTGAAGGTTTACAACTACATGTCCGTTGGATTGCTTGTAACGGCTGTAGCTGCATTTTTTGGTGCGTCATCCGGTATTTATCAAGCTATTGCCAACACGCCGCTGGTTTGGGTCGTAATGTTTGCACCTCTTGGTCTTGTCCTTTATCTGTCCGCTCGGATACATAAAATGTCTGCAAATACGGCGCGAACAACCTTCTTTACCTATTCAGGTATTATGGGTTTTTCTCTGTCCTATATTTTGCTGGTTTTCACACAAGAAAGCATTGTGACAACATTCCTGGTTACCTCGGCATCTTTCGGTGCGCTTAGCCTTTATGGCTATACCACCAAGAAAGACCTGTCGGGTATGCGCTCCTTCTTACTTATGGGGCTGTTCGGCATTATTATAGCCTCCATCGTCAATATTTTCATGGCGAGCGCAGCGATGCATTTTGCGATTTCTGTAATAGGTGTGTTACTTTTTGCGGCACTGACAGCCTATGACACTCAGGCGATTAAGCAGATGTATTATGCCGGTGATACGAGGGAAACAGCTGAGAAGAAAGCAGTTCTCGGCGCATTGAGATTGTATCTTGATTTCGTAAATATGTTCCTCTTCTTGCTACAATTCCTCGGTAATCGAGACTAGTCAGAGAATTTATGTATAGTTCAATCTGGTTTAAAAGGCGCGGATGATCTGCGCCTTTTTTGCTTTTCCTCTCGCGTCTTTTTTTGTTTTTATAACTTTTAAAACCTGTGAGAGATTATGACCACGTTTCAAAACATGCCCGTGACTGTTGACTAGGGCGTACATCCCCTGCCTTTTATGCAGGGATGGGTTCTTCTCGATGCGATAAAGCGGCTGATCATGCGCGCGCTTAAAAACGCTGAATACAGCTAAATCTTTTGTCGCGTCAATACCGTAATCACGCCAACGTCCGTCAGCTACATGCTTTCCATAAAGCGATAAGATGATATCCAGCTCTTGCCGGGTCCACATTGTTAGCCTTGAGGGACGAGCCGCACTTTTTTTTTCAAGCTCAAAAGCATTGCCGACAAATTGCAAGGATTTAGACTGACTCATAGACCAATCCTTACGTAAATTTGTCCGAAAGGCAAATAGTCTCCTACTTAAGCGGCGAGTTGCCTAAGAACATATTGCAAGATACCGCCACTACGGAAATATTCGGTCTCGTTTTGCGTGTCGATACGGCTTAGCAGATTAACCTTGGTTTTGCGTCCCTTAGCCCGTTCAATCACCATCTGAATCTTCTGGCGTGGTTTTAACTTATCCAGCCCATCAATAGTGATTTTCTCCGAGCCATCTAGCTTGAACTTCGCCCAGCTATCGCCCTCAGCAAATTGAAGCGGTACGACGCCCATGCCGACAAGATTAGAACGGTGAATACGCTCAAAGCTTTCGGCGATAACTGCGCGCACACCGAGCAATCTTGTGCCTTTCGCAGCCCAATCACGACTGGAGCCCGTGCCATATTCCTTGCCAGCAAAAACCACTAAAGGTGTCTCAGATTTTGCATATTCTACTGCGGCATCATAAATGCTCATTTGCTTTTTTGATGGTTGGTGGCGCGTGACGCCACCTTCTGTCCCGGGTGCCATATGATTACGGATTCGGATATTGGCAAATGTACCGCGCATCATTACTTCGTGATTACCGCGTCGAGAGCCATACGAGTTAAAGTTCTGAGACTTCACCTTGTTTTTAGTCAGATAGCTCCCAGCTGGACTGTCTGCCTTAATCGAGCCGGCGGGAGATATATGATCAGTTGTGATGCTATCTCCAAGAAGGGCGAGGATATTTGCACTGTTAATAGGTTGAATATCTTTAACTTCCTTATCACCCAAATCATCAAAGAAAGAAGGTTTTTGAACATATGTGGATTTTGAATTCCAGTCGAATGTCTGACCTTTTTGCGCCTTAATTTTGCGCCAGCCGGTATCGCCTTTAAACACATTAGCATAACGGCTTTTAAACATACTTGGCTTCACGGCCTTGCGTGCTGTGTCGGAAATGTCATGGCTGGATGGCCAGATATCCGAAAGATAAACAGGGTTACCTTTTTTATCATGACCAATCGGGTCTGTAGCCAGATTAATTTTAACCGTGCCGGCGATGGCATAGGCAACAACAAGTAGAGGTGAGGCGAGGTAATTGGCCTTCACATCCGGGCTGACGCGACCTTCAAAATTCCTGTTACCGGATAAGACGGAAGTGACAATCAAATCATTTTTATTAATCGCTTCTGAAATTGGTTTCGACAATGGGCCTGAATTACCGATACAGGTTGTGCAGCCATAGCCGACGAGATTAAAGCCGAGCTTGTTGAGGGATGTTTGTAATCCTGCTTCTTTGAGATATTCCGTCACGACCTGAGAGCCGGGCGCGAGGGACGTTTTGACCCACGGCTTGACAGTTAGCCCTTTGGCGACGGCATTTTGTGCTAGAAGCCCCGCGCCAATCATGACGGAGGGATTAGATGTGTTCGTGCAAGACGTTATCGCTGCAATCGCAACATCGCCATGGCCGAGATCGAACTTCTTACCTTTGACAGTGACGCGTTTGTTGCGGGCATATTTGGCGGTGCCGAGGTCTTCAAGTGCCTGACTGAAATTATCCGCCATACCCTCCATTAGAACACGATCTTGTGGACGCTTAGGTCCCGCCAGGCTTGGGCAGATGTCTTCAAGTTTCAAATCTAGTTTTGAGGTGAAGACAGGGTCTGGTGAGTTGGAAGTTCGGAACATGCCTTGTGCTTTGGCATATTTCTCAACCAGTTGAATACGGGAGGGGGATCGCCCTGTAGCTTTTAGATAGCCTAATGTATCTGTGTCTATTGGAAAGAAGCCACAGGTGGCCCCATATTCAGGCGCCATATTGGCAATTGTCGCTTGATCTTCAAGAGACAATGTGTCGAGGCCTTCACCATAAAATTCTACAAATTTTCCAACAACGCCTTTTTCGCGGAGCATTTCGACGATTGTCAAAACAAGATCCGTCGCGGTTGCTCCCTCCGGCAATCTCCCGGAAAGTTTGAAGCCAACGACTTCTGGCAACAACATAGAAATCGGCTGTCCAAGCATAGCAGCTTCAGCTTCAATGCCGCCAACGCCCCAGCCTAAAACTGATAGACCATTAATCATAGTCGTATGGCTATCCGTACCGACGAGCGTATCAGGATAAGCAACTTCAACCGATTTACCGTTAAGGGATGTTTTCTTTGTCCAGACAGTTTGTGCCAAGTTTTCCAAGTTAACCTGATGGCAAATACCAGTGCCGGGCGGGACAACGCGGAAATTTTCAAAGGCTTGGCTGCCCCAGCGCAAAAATTCGTAACGCTCTTGATTTCGGTCATACTCAAGATCAACATTTTGTTTTAATGATGTGCTTGTGCCAAAATGGTCAACCATAACGGAGTGGTCAATTACCAGATCAACAGGTGTAAGAGGGTTAATCTTTTTAGGGTTGCCGCCAATATCTTCCATAGCGTTCCGCATCGCAGCGAGGTCAACAACAGCTGGTACTCCGGTGAAATCCTGCATCAGTACGCGTGCGGGACGATAGGCAATCTCACGATTTGATTTACGACGCGACATCCATTTTTTCATCGCGATAATATCATCAGCTGTAACGGTCTCTCCGTCTTCATGGCGCAGAAGATTTTCGAGCAAAACTTTCATTGAATATGGCAAAGCGGAAATGCCGTCTAAACCATTTTTTTCGGCCTCTTTCAAACTGAAATATGCATAGGATTTTGCGCCAACCTTAATAGTTTTGAGCGATTTAAAACTGTTTGGATGCTTGGGCGATATATTTTTTCTCGCCCGAGAAGTGGTTGTTGATTTTTTCTTTTGAACTTTTTTATTTGCAGTTTTGCTGACACGTTGCGTCGCCATGTATGTCCCCTAGTTAGCTATATACTGTGCTGATAATTTGGAATGAAACCAAATTTGAGGCGAATATACTGTTTTTAGATTCTAATTTCCACGCCTTAGAAAAATTTATTTTTTTGCTCACACAAGTGTATATTAAGACCAATGATTAATACTTATAATTTCTCGCAATCTGACATTCTAATAGAGGGTAAATCCCTCACGTGTCATCGTAGTGCACGGCTTGTGTTTACCGGTCTGGATTTTACGATGAAATCGGGCATGGCAATGATGGTGCAGGGCGCGAATGGGGCAGGGAAAACCACGTTATTACGTCTCATAGCAGGGCTTCTCCCCCTTTCAAGCGGGTCGTTAAAACGCCCGGAAACAGCCTCACTCTATCATTATCTGGGGCATCAAAACGCCATTAAAAAACAAAAAACTGTCAAGGAGAATGTGTCTTTCTGGGCGGAATTCCAAGGTAATGGCGCGTCCCGAATATCCACAAAAGATGCTTTGCAAACGGCAGGTATCGATGGTCTGGCGGATATAAAAACCGCTGCTTTATCTTCGGGGCAACAGCGAAGACTGGCTTTGACACGCCTAATGGTTACCCCGCGTCCTATTTGGTTGCTTGATGAACCGCTGACCGGGCTGGATGATGATGGTAAAGACTGGCTAACGGATATGGCGCAGGCACATTTAAAGAAAAAGGGTCTGATTATCGCGGCTAGCCATGAGCCGTTGGCTTTTACCACGCATGATTTGAAGATAGGCGGTTCAAAACGATGAATAGTTTTATCGCCCTTATTCGCCAAGATATTGCGCTGGCATGGCGCCAAAATTCTGCCGGTCTTTCCATTAGTTTTTTTATGATGGCCGTCGCGTTGATACCCTTTGGATTGGGGCCTGATTTAAAACTCCTGCGGGACATTGCCCCCGGTCTTGTCTGGGTCGCGCTTTTACTGGCCGTGCTGTTATCGCTGGAGTCAATTTTTCAAGCAGATCTGGAAGATGGTAGTTTTGACCAATATCTCTTATCTGGCACCCCGCTTGAAATCCTGATGCTTGCAAAGGGGCTGGCGCATTGGGTGGGCGTTGTTTTACCGCTGGTTCTGACCGCACCGCTTGCCGGGCTTTTGTTAAATATTGATACACCAAGCTTGCTACCTGTTTGTTTGATTTTGCTTGCAGGGAGTCCGGCGATGAGTTTTCTGGGGATGATGGGGAGTGCGCTGGCGGCGGGAGTTTCCCGCAGTGGTTTACTAGCCGCCCTAATGGTAATGCCGCTTTATGTGCCTTTATTGATTTTTGGTAGTTCCGCATTGTCGCAAATTCTAAAGGGTGCCGCGACGGGTGACTGGATAAATGCCGTATTTCTCTTACTATCAATTGGCGGCGCGGCCTTATTTTTTGGTCCATTAGTTGCCGCAGCTGGATTGCGTGCCTTCCTTAAATGACCATCCTGTCGCTTTGACTTTCCATGAAGGAAGGATAAATTATCCGAATGTTAACTTACGCGAATCCGAATAGATTTATGCAGCTTGCTCGACGCTTGACCCGCCCGGTCTGGGGGCTAAGCCTTGCGTGTCTCATTATCGGTCTTTACATGGCATTTTCAGCTCCGGCAGATTACCAACAGGGTATGACAGTTCGGATTATGTTTATTCACGTTCCTGCCGCCTGGATGTCTTTGTTCGTCTATACATTTTTGACTGTTTCCTCTATTTTCGGACTTGTTTTTCGTCATCCATTGGGGCATGTCGCCGCGAAATCCGCGGCGCTCATTGGGGCTGGCTTTACATTAATAACGCTCATAACAGGTGCTCTGTGGGGCAAGCCAATGTGGGGCACCTGGTGGGTTTGGGATGCGCGGTTGACCTCCGTTTTGGTTTTGTTTTTCATTTATCTTGGCTATCTGTTCATATGGAAGGCGATTGAAGACCCACTTCAGGCCGGGCGTGTTTCTTCGGTTCTTGCAATTGTCGGCTTCGTAAACGTGCCGATTGTTAAATTTTCAGTTGATTGGTGGAATACACTGCATCAACCGGCGAGTGTTTCGCGGTTTGATGCGCCAGCGCTTCATAGTGATTATCTCTGGCCTTTATTGGTTATGGCTTTGGGTTTTCAACTTTTGTTTTTTGCCCTTTGGCTTTTGCGGATGCAGACAGAAATTTTTAAACAAAAATTACGTGTTCGGCGTTTAGGTCTCGTGGAAACTTCAAACGGGACAGCAAGCTAATATGGAGCATGTTTTTTATATTGGTCTCAGCTATGGCGTAACAGGGGTGATTTTATGTCTACTGACCGCCAATACTTTAAGTGCCTTTTTTAGCTTCAGGAAGCAAATTGATGACGAATTTAAACCAGAAGACTCCGCCAACAGCCCATAAGGTGCGTGTGTTGGGAAGATATTTCATCTTCTTTGCCGTATTTTTCTTGATATTCATTTTGTTTTTATTTGCCTTGCAAAAAGGTGATCCCTCTTCGCTTCCCTCTGTTCTGATTAATAAACCCGTACCGGCGTTTTCATTGCCTCCCCTTTCTACCGATAATCCAAAGAATGGGTTTAATGGATTTGATGATAAGGATTTGAGACAGGGTGATGTGTCTTTACTTAATATTTGGGCGAGTTGGTGTGTCCCTTGTCGGGAGGAGCATCCTGCTTTGATGTCCTTGGCGCGTGCCGGTGTTCCAATTTATGGCCTGAATTATAAAGACACACCTCAGGCGGCGACCCGCTTTCTTAGTGGTTTGGGTAACCCGTATCAAAAAGTCGGTAGGGACCAAGACGGTCGGGTCGCTATTGGTTTTGGTGTTTATGGTGTGCCGGAAACTTTTGTGATTAATGGTAACGGCACGATTTTACACCGTCATATTGGCCCATTAACACAGGAATTCATTGCTGAAACATTGCATCCAATGTTAGGAATATCTAATGAATAGTTATTATCTGCGTTTTAGTGCCGCGAGGGATTCAAATGGTTTTTCAGGATAAATCACGAGATTACAATCACGCCCCGCTTTTTTCGAAACGCGCCCCGGATAATGACACTTACACCAGAGATATTTGCGACACATGCGGTTTTATTGATTATGTGAACCCGAAAATTGTCGCCGGTGTTGTTGCTCTATGGGAGGGCAAGATTCTTATGTGTCGGAGGGATATTGAGCCTCGTAAAGGCTTCTGGACACTCCCTGCAGGTTTCATGGAACAGTTAGAGACCACCCAACAAGGTGCCGCCCGCGAGGCAAAAGAGGAAGCCTGTGCGGATGTCGACATCGGGCCCTTGCTGGCAATTTATAATGTTGAGCGTATCAGTCAGGTGCAGATATTTTATCGTGGCGATTTACGTTCTCCCGACATTGCCGCCGGGGATGAAACTGTTGAAGTTGCTTTATTAGACTGGGAGGAAATTCCCTGGGCTGAGCTGGCTTTTCCGAGTGTTTATTGGGCGCTAAAATATTTTCACGAAACGCGAGATATGGAAAATTTCCCGCCTGCGCCCCAACCGGAGGATTGGCTCGCCACACCGGGCTTTAAGTATACCGGTTAAGTTGCTTTAAGCGATATCCTCAAGCCCAACAAGCGCACGGGCGTAGGACGAAGCATCAAAAAGAAGAAGATCTTCAGCCGTTTCACCCACACCTATATAATGTATTGGTAGGTGGAGGCGCTCAGCAATCGCAACCAGTACCCCGCCGCGCGCCGTACCATCAAGTTTAGTCATAATAATCCCAGAAGTTTCGGCAGATTTTTGAAATATCTCTGCCTGCGCGAGAGCGTTTTGCCCGGTTGTGGCATCCAGAATAAGGAGCGAGGCGTGTGGCACATTAGGGTCAATTTTGCGCAGCACACGGATAATTTTTTCTAGTTCAGCCATGAGGTCGGTATTCGATTGCAAACGTCCCGCCGTATCAATCATTAAAATATCTGTGCCGGAAGTTTTGGCTTGTTGTAAAGCGTCAAAGGCCAACCCAGCGGCATCACCGCCTTGCTTGGTGGTGACCACTGGCACATTGGCGCGCTCTCCCCAGATGGTGAGTTGTTCAATAGCGGCGGCTCGGAATGTATCACCCGCCGCAAGCATTACGGATTTGCCTTCACTTTGAAATTTGTTGGCCAGTTTGCCAATGGTAGTGGTTTTACCTGCACCGTTTACCCCCGTCATAAGAATGACATAGGGCTGATGTGTGTACGGATTTAACGGACTGCTATGGGGGGTGAGTTTGTCTGTTATTTCAGAAGCAAGCATTTCTTTGACTTCGGCTTCTGAAACATCGCCTTCGATTTTTTTCTGCGCAATGTTAGCAATAATATCTGCTGATGCGGATAGACCCAGATCAGAGCTTATAAGCAATTCTTCAAGCTCCTGAAGTGTTTCCTTGTCCAACCTGCGGCGGCCAATAATGCTCCCAAGGTTTTCACCAAGAGCGCGGCTTGATCTTGAGAGGCCGGTCTTTAGGCGGTCAAAAATACCCATCAGTTTCGTTTCTCTTTTCGTGCAGTCATGCGAGGCGCTTTCCAATTAATTTTGTGCCATCATGTCCAGTGATATCAAAATTATATATGTCGCCTATGGGCATGGCCTCTTTTTGTTCATCAGAAAAATCAATCATGGCAAAAGTTTCACTTCTTGCCTGACCCGGTTTTTCAATCAGGCCTTTCACTGTGGTGCCGATTTGGGTTTCCAACCATTCTTGTCGGACTTCATCTCCGGCGGCGCGCAGTAATCTAGCGCGCTCCTTAATGGTTTGTGAAGAGAGCTGAGGCATTTTAGCTGCTGGTGTGTCGGGGCGGGGCGAGAACGGAAAAACATGTAACCAGACAATCTGACACTCTTTCACGAGCCTGAGAGAGTTCTCGAACATTGCATCTGTTTCTGTCGGAAAGCCCGCAATGATATCAGCGCCAAAAACCATATCAGGTCTTTTGGCTTTCATCTCACGGCAAAAAGTTATTGCATCCTCACGTGTGTGACGGCGTTTCATACGTTTTAAAATCATATCGTCACCGGCTTGCAAAGAAAGATGCAAATGGGGCATGACACGTTCGTCCAGTATAATACGTTCAAGCAGTTTGGCATCCAGTTCTACCGCATCCACGGATGACAGACGAAGCCGCTCCAGCGCAGGTGTGTTTTCCAATATGGCTGATACCAATGCGCTTAATCCGTCGTGTTCATGGCCCTCAAGGTCAGCTCCCCAGCTTGTAATGTCGACGCCAGTGAGAACAATTTCACGATGACCTGATGACACAAGTGTTTGGCAATTCTTTACGACCTCTGTTATCGGGGTTGAACGAGAATTTCCGCGCCCGAAGGGAATGATACAAAATGTGCATCTATGGTCACAACCTGTTTGCACTTGGACAAAAGCCCGCGCGCGACTTTGTTGGGGTACATTGGAGCGCGGCACAGCGCGGGTGATCTCCATAATATCTCTTACCTGTAAAGCTTTGGTGTTTTCTAGCGTCTCGGCTTGGTGCATATTTTCTGACGCATAAGAGGCGGCGAGAAATTTTTCCTCATTACCAAGTACCTGACTGACTTCCGGCATGGCGGCGAAGGCATCGCCGTCAGTTTGGGCGGCACAGCCTGTCACAATAATCGGAGTTTCCGGTTTAGCTTTTGCCGCTTTACGAACAGCTTGACGTGCTTGCCTGACGGCTTCAGATGTTACGGCACAACTGTTAATGATGGTGGCTTGCGCCAGACCTGCCTTGGTCGCGGCATCACGAATATGATCGCCATCAAGGGCATTGAGGCGGCAACCAAAATTCCTGACTGTAAGGTCATCATTTTTGCTCACAGGCTTACCTTCCCGTCAAATTCAAATTCAGCAGGTCCACGCATTATATAGGTCTCTGCGCCCGGTTGATAACGAATGGTTATAATGTCGCTTTCATTCCTGTCTTGATTAACAGGTGGGATTATATCCACCTCGGTGCGTAATGTGCCGTCAGGTAATCGGGTTGCGCCCAGTTCAATAGCGGCGATAGCCGTGGCACAAGCACCGGTACCACAGGCTTTAGTCAGCCCGGCACCGCGCTCCCATGTGTGGAGTAAAATCGTCGCTCTCTCAAAATCACGCAATATTTGGGCAAAATTAATATTTGCCTGTTGCGGAAAGAGAGGATGCATTTCAAGATCACTGCCATATTTAGATGCCATCCATTTGGTTTTTTTGGAGGCGAAGAACACTGCATGTGGATTACCGACATTCACCAAAAAAGCCGGTGGCAATTCATCATGTAATTTCACGCCATTGGTTTTGATCTCCTCAGCAACAGGAATGTCCGTCCAAGCAAATTTTGGTGCCGGCATAGTGACTTCTACGCGATTTCCCGGCAAAACCGCACAGCTTAGCGACCCGCCAAGTGTTTCAATCACAGGGTTGTTTTGGCCTGAATGCTTGGCAATATAAGCGGCCACAGCTCTCGTGCCATTACCGCAGGATTCAGCCCGACTGCCATCGGCGTTTAGGATATCCATGAAGCAATCCCCCTGTGCATGGGGGGGGCGCAAAATCAAAATCTGATCACAGCCTTTGGTCGCAGGATTATCTCTATCGGCAATGTTACGCCACACATTTTGGGAGATATCATCAGGCAATGAGGCATCATTATCCATCACATCAAAAATGATGAAATCGTTCCCCAGCCCATTCATGCGGGAGAAAGGTCTCAAATTATCCTGTCCGTTTGTATTAGTCACAACGGGGGTCCCAAATTGCGTTTACATATTCAAGTCAATAGCGCCTATATAGGCAGAATAGGCGAAAATAGCCAGTTTTGCATCAAATACGATACGCTAGGCTAGATGTAAGCATCTGCTTTACTTGACTTTCTCTCATTCTCTGCCTAATTTGCCTTGAAATTACAGAGATAAGTTACCTTATCTGGTTTTAGCTCGCTGGAGCAAAATCAACACCCGACAACGATATTCGTCCTCGGGTGCATTATCGGTTGGAAATTATTCACGAAAATGGCTGTGACTGTTTGGTTGTGAATATTTAAATGAGTGGATGAAACAAAGACATGTTTGAAACACTGTCTGAAAATCTGGAAGGTATATTTGACCGCTTGACCGGACGCGGTGCGCTGTCTGAAAAAGATGTCGATGCCGCGCTTCAGGAAGTCCGCAATGCGCTATTGGAAGCTGATGTCGCCCTGCCTGTAGTCAAAGATTTTATCGCATCCGTGAAACCTGCGGCGGTGGGAGCCAATGTTCTAAAATCCGTAAAGCCAGGCCAGCAAGTTATTAAGATCGTTCACGACGAGTTGGTCACTATGCTCGGTGAGGCAGTGCCGCTCTCATTTGAAGCTGTGCCGCCCGTCCCTGTGATGATGGTGGGTCTTCAAGGTTCCGGTAAAACCACGAGTACCGCAAAAATTGCCCTCCGCCTGAAGGGTGAGAAAAAAAAGGTTCTTATGGCGTCTTTGGATACGTCTCGTCCGGCGGCGATGGAACAGCTGCGGGTGCTGGGAGAACAAATCGACGTTGAAACCCTGCCGATTGTTGAAGGGCAACGCCCTGTTTCTATTGCCCAGCTTGCGCTGGATGCTGGTCGGCTTGGTGGGTTTGATGTGGTCATGCTCGATACCGCAGGACGTACGAATGCAGATGAAGCGCTTATGGCAGAGCTTTCCGAGATTGAAAAAATTGCCACGCCGAAAGAAGTTTTGCTGGTTGCTGACAGTCTAACGGGTCAGGAAGCGGTTACGATTGCCGAGAAATTCAGTCAACGTGTCAGCCTAAGCGGGATCGTCTTGACCCGAACCGAAGGTGACGGGCGCGGTGGTGCGGCTCTTTCCATGCGGCATGTCACCGGCGTTCCAATTAAGTTTTTGGGTACGGGTGAAGGTACTGATAAAATTGAGGCCTTTGATGCCCAGCGCATCGCCGGTCGTATCCTTGGCATGGGCGATGTCGTTGGACTGGTCGAAAAAGCTGCCGAAACATTTGATGCCGAAAAAGCCGAAAAAATGGCGGCGCGCATGAAAAAAGGGCAGTTCACGCTGGAAGATATGGCGGAACAGCTCAAACAAATGCAACGAATGGGCGGCATGGCCGGTGTGTTAAATATGTTGCCCGGTAATCTTTTAGGCAAAAAGGCTAAACAGCTTGGTAATCTCGGTATGGATGATAAAGAGCTTATTCGTCAGGCCGCGATTGTCTCGTCAATGACGCAGGCTGAAAAAGACAATCCGAAATTACTGAATGCCAGCCGCAAAAAGCGGGTCGCCGCCGGATCCGGTACGCAGGTTCAGGATGTTAACAAGCTTATTAAAATGCACCGCCAAATGGCGGATATGATGAAAAAACTGGGCAAGGGCGGGCTGTCAGGCATGATGGGTGCGCTCGGTGGTGGTCTGGGTGGCAATATGGGTGGATTAGGTGGAAACCTTCCCGCTGATTTACCGGCTGACCTTCCTGCTGATTTACCAACCGGTAATCAACTGCCGGATTTTGACCAGCTTTCCAAACAATTAGGGGGATCGTCTTTCTCCGACCCGTTTTCGGGCGGTGGGAAGCCTAGTTTTCCCCCTAAGAAGAAATGATTAAGTGATTTGAAAGGAATATAACCAATGGCACTTAAAATTCGTATGTCCCGAGGCGGGGCAAAGAAACGTCCTTATTACCGTATTGTTGTTGCCGACAGCAGAATGCCGCGTGATGGTCGGTTTATTGAAAGAGTGGGTATCTATAACCCTCTTTTACCGAAAGATAACACCGAGCGCCTGCAACTTGAGCTAGATCGTATCAAGCACTGGCTCGAAAAAGGTGCAAAGCCATCTGATCGTGTCTCAAGATTTTTGGATGAAGCTGGCATGTGGAAGCGCACAGAGCGCAACAACCCACAAAAAGCTGTTCCTGGTGTTAAAGCACAAGAGCGTCTGGCTGCGAAACAAGAAGCTGAAGAAGCTGCCAAAGAAGCCGAGAAAGCTGCTGCTGAAGCCCCTGCTGAAGAGGCTCCTGCTGAAGAAGCTGCTGCTGAAGAAGCTCCTGCTGAAGAGGCTGCTGCTGAAGAGGCTCCTGCTGAAGAGGCTGAAAAGGAAGACTAATTGGCGTCTCAAAAAAGCGGAGATGCAGAGAATACTCAGGGTGTGCCTTCAACTGAT